>USSR01000490.1 GCA_900557355.1 uncultured Bacteroides sp. | reverse complement strand
AAGGTATGAAACTTATTTCAATTAGAAAAATGAAAAAGAGAATTAATGTACCTGCGAATGTAAAAATGGGGAGAATCTGTGCTATATGGTTGTTTTGTATAGCTTTGCAAGCTATCAGTATACCTATCCTGGCACAATCCGCCAAAATTACATTGCGACTGAAAAATGTGACTGTAGAGGAGGTCTTGACTAGTATCGAAAATCAGACAGAATACCGTTTCTTATACAACAAAGACATTGTTGATGTAAGCCGTATAGTAAGCATTACTGTGAAAAATGAACGGATGACTCTGGTACTGGATAAACTTTTTAAAGGCGAAGGAGTATCTTATACGATTGAAAAACGTCAGATTGTATTAAACAAAGTTTCATCTCAACAGCAGGATAACAAACAGCCGGTCAAGGTGACAGGAAAGGTCGTGGACGAATCTGGAGAGACTCTTCCGGGAGTGACTGTGATGATAGAGGGAATGACTCAAGGAACCATCACCGGTATAGACGGCAATTATCAGTTGCAGGTTCCGGAAGGTTCGACACTGAAATTTACTTCAATAGGTTACACTACATATACGCAGAAAATAACCAGGCCGATGACGTTGAACGTGACGATGAAAGAAGATTCAAAACAATTGGATGAGGTTGTTGTGGTAGGTTATGGAACGCAAAAGAAAATAAACTTAACAGGAGCTGTTTCAACGATTAATGTTGAAAAAGAATTGGATTCTCGTCCTCTGACTAATCTTTCAATGGCATTGTCCGGAATGAGTGCTGGAGTGCAGACTTTGCAGTTATCAGGTAAACCTAATAGTGATATGGCGACTATACGCATTCGTGGTGTTGGTACTTTGAATAATTCTAATCCTTTGGTGTTGGTTGACGGAATGGAATTATCATTTAATGATATTAATCCTAATGACGTTGCCTCTATTTCCATTTTAAAGGATGCAGCTTCATGTGCTATTTATGGTAATCGCGGGGCAAATGGCGTTATAATGATTACCACTAAAGAAGGAAAAAAAGGAAAAACATCAGTGAATTATTCGGGGAAATTTTCTTTGAATCAACCGTCGAATCTAATTCAGCTTGTGAGTAATAGCGCCGATTATTTCGAATTAATGAATGAATCTGCACGAAATATCGGGCAAAGTGATATTTTCAGTCAAAATACAATAAACGAATGGAGAGAGGCAGAAAAAAATCCTAATGGTCTGGCGGAATCTGGTTATCCTAACTACGTCGCTTATCCGAATACAGATTGGTATAAGGAACTATTTCAAAATAAAATAATGAGTGAGCATACGATTTCCGTTGTTGGTGCTTCCGACAATGTGAATTATAATTTTTCTGGTTCTTTCTTGGATAACCCGGGGTTAATACAAGATACGGGGCTGCGGAAATATTATATACGCTCAAATATTACTGTAAAAGTGAAAGATTGGTTGCAGATAGGCAACCGTTCACATGGCTATCATACAGACCAGGACCGTAATGAGGTAGATGCTTTTACAGGTGGAATACATGGACAGAAACTTCCGCCGGATATTTATCCTGAATATGATGGAAAATTAGGACTTCCTGAAGCTGTGGAAGAAGATCCGACGTCCTCTAATCCTCTTCATCTATTAGCTTCTTCGGGTGGCTCTTTTAAATATGAACAATTAAATACTTCTATGTTTGCCGATGCAACAATTCTCAAAGATTTTGTATATCATGTAGAGTTTGACTATATGCGTTATCGACATGATGCAGACTGGCTTTCCAAACAAATTGGGAGATATAGTTTTAGAAGAGGTAAGTTAGTAGAACAACCTACCACCTTGGAAAACATGTCGAAGGCTGTTTATTCGGAAGAGTCTAAAAGATGGCGTTTTGTACAGACGTTGGATTGGACTAGAAGTTTTGGCAAACATGATTTGGGAGCACTTGTTGGTTATGAGGCTATACGTAATTGGGGATTTAATACAGATATGGCCAAGCAAGGAGCTGCCGATGCTAGTCTGACTGACTTGTCTACGTATACGGAATTGAGTAACATAACAGGGACTACTTGGGAAAATACTTCCCGGTCTTTTTTCGGTCGTTTGACTTATGCTTATAAAAGCAGGTATTTGTTTGAGGTCAATGCCCGTTATGATGGTTCCTCTCGTTTCGCACCGGAAAGCCGTTGGGGATTCTTTCCGTCTTTTTCTGGGGGGTGGCGTGTTTCTGAAGAATCGTTTATGCAGGGTTCGCCTTTTGATAATCTAAAAATACGGTTGTCATGGGGGAAATTAGGTAATAATAGTATTGGAGACTATGAGTGGCAAGCTACTTATTCAGGAAGTAATTACATTTTTGGAGATAAGTTAACTTCAGGATTGGCACAGACTGTGATTGCTAACCAGAAATTACGTTGGGAGAGTGTTACGCAGACTAATATCGGACTGGATTTTGCTATTCTGAATAATAGATTGGTAGGAGAGTTTGATATTTATAATAAAGTAACTGATGGTATTCTCTATCGTCCGGGCGTTTATGCAACTATGGGAAACAAGACACCGGCTCGGCAAAATTATGCAGAGGTTACTAATAAGGGAGTTGAGTTCACATTAAATTGGAATGATCGTGTTAATGAATGGTCCTATTCTTTCTCTGGAAATTTCTCTTATAACAAGAATCTTGTTAGTAAGTTTAAAGGGGCCTTAAAAAAAGGTTGGGATTATGATGAAAATGGTAGTTATATCTATAAATCAAATTTAGGGGATGTTTCTGATGGAGGAGATAACAGGATAATTGAGGGACATATCATAAATGAATATTATTTAAAGGAACCTTATAAAGGAGATGCTACTTACTTTTTTAACAATGGATTGGTTAATCCCACAGGAGGTCCTAAAGATGGGATGATTCGTACAGAGCAAGATATGCAGTGGTTGAAAGCGATGCAAGATCAGGGTTATGTGTTTTATCCTAACCAGAAGATTGGGAAGGCCAATTTATGGTATGGTGACTATATTTATGCAGATATAAATGGAGATGGACTTTATGGAAATGATTATGATAAGAAATTTCAGAAGGTATCATCCGTTCCGAAATATTATTATGGATTACAAGGAGCAGTAACGTGGAAGGGGTTTGATGTTTCTATGAATTGGCAAGGGGCAGCAGGATTTTCTATTTATTGGTATTCGGTAGGACAGAATTCTACATCCACAATTTTGGGTTATGGACTGTCGAAAGAACTTCAAAAAGATCATTATTTTTATGATCCGGAGAATCCCAATGATCCTCGTACCAATTTATATTCGAAAAACTCTCGCTTGACACTTAACCAAACTAACCAGGCTACAGAAGCTAGTACGCTGCATCTTGAAAAAGGAAACTTCTTGAAGCTACGTAATCTGACTATTGGTTATACACTTCCACAGGCATGGACACAGAAGTTTTATGCCAATAAAGTACGTATATATTTTTCGGGTGAGAATCTGCTGACTATCACTAAATTTTCTGGCATGGACCCGGAAATGCAGACTGGTATGGGGTATGTTACAATGCGTCAGTTAGCATTAGGTATTAATATTAATTTTTAATCTGTACAACAATGAAAAAGACTATCTCGATTATTACATTTGGAGGTATATTAATGTTGTTTGTCTATGCTTGTTCTGCAGACTTCTTAGATACGAAACCGGCTAATGTTATATCTACAGCCGGAGTTTGGGATAACGCAGATTTGGCAGTTCAAGTTGTGAATGGAGTGTATAATGCTCTAAGAGCCGACTATGCGACAAATAGCGGGTATGACGGTGATTTGCATTTTTATGATTATCGTTCCAGTATAATGGATATGGATCGTAATTGGATTTGGCATACACCGACACTTTTTGGCGTAGCTACTCCTTCATCAACAGAGTTTCTTTCGGCTTGGAAGCGTTACTATGAATTAATTCACAGAGCTAATGATGTAATAGCCAATATAAAAAAAACACCGGGTCTGAGTGACGGGAAAAAGGCACAATATATTGCAGAATGTAAGTTTCTTCGGGCTTATAACTATTATCGGATGAATATTTTATGGAAAGGAGTTCCGCTTTATCTAGAGCCTGTGACTGCAGAGGAATGCATCAAAGGGCGTTCTACGGAACAGGAAATCTGGGATGCAGTGTTGACAGATCTGACAGCTTGTGTCGAGGAATCTAATTTACCAGAAAAATATGCTGCCAGTAGCTCAGAGTATGGGCGGATAACTAAAGCTGCTGCTTATTCATTGCGGGGGAAAACTTATTTGTGGCTGAAACAATATGATAAGGCAGAGGACGATTTCAGGGCAATTACTAAAATGGGATATTCATTATTCGGAGATTATAAGGCTCTTTTTAAAGAAGCTAATGAACGTTGTGATGAAATGATATTTACTATTCCTTGTATAGAAAATCCATCAGGTTACGGGTCTGTATTTAATTGGGCTTTTGGCAATCGGACAACGAGTGGCTCCGGATGGAATAATTATCTGCCGAATCCAGCTTTTGTGGATAGTTATGAATGTGTGGATGGTAAACCGTTTAGTTGGGATGATTATTTGCCCGGTTATTCTACAATGACTCCGAGGGAACGTTCTGTATTTTTTTTAAGGGATAATCTAACCGATGGAGAAATTAAAATAATGGGGAGTTATGGTGCTGATATGAAACAGTATCTTCCCGATGGTAATGAAGCACGTATTAAAGCTGCTTATGCTAATAGGGATCCACGGCTGGCTATGAATGTAATAACTCCTTATGCTACATATTTGGGAGGTGTAACTGGCTCTGCTATTTCATATACATTACGTTGGCCATATCGAGGGGCTGATGATGCGGAGCCTTATGATATTCGGACAGACACTAATGATAAATTTTATTATTTGATCCGTAAGTTTGTGTATGAAGGTACGGAACATACGATAATGGAGCGTTCTCCGATTGATATTCCATTAATTCGTTATGCAGATGTACTTCTAAATTTGGCTGAGGCTTTGACCGAACAAGGGAAATGGGAAGAAGCTATACCGTATGTAAATGATGTTCGTAACAGAGTAGGAGCGCAGGCATTGAATTCTAATGATTATACAACAGTAAAAGGTTTGGATGATATGCGCCAACGTATCCGCAAAGAACGATATTGGGAATTAGCCTTTGAAGAATATATGTTTTTTGATGAACTTCGATGGGGAACCTGGAAAGAGAAAAAGTTTTACGAGGGTAACGGGCTAATGGAAGTCTGGGGAAATACTACCTATTCTTATATGTGGGGTGGTGATTATCTTTGGAAATGGGCGGTACCTGCTTCGGAGATGGAAAAGAACTCAAATTTAGTACAAAATGAAGGATGGAATAATTAATATGAAAACACATATGTTTATTATAATAAATTTATTAACTACATTGATGTTTTTTACATCATGTAAGCAAGATGC
>USSR01000489.1 GCA_900557355.1 uncultured Bacteroides sp. | reverse complement strand
GGCACTGGCTATCCGTACATCCTGCTTCATATCACGATGATAACCAGCCATGACATCATGCAGGGAGTTATTCTGATATTCAAGGCCACCGGTAAAAGTAGCAGGAGCAAAGAAGCAGTTGTTCATATTGCCTACATACATGCCACCGGCTATCCAGGTCAGATCATCCGTCTTACCATAAGCATTCATGTCCTGTTGCGCTCCATAATAGCTGTTTCTATCCGTATGCTGAATAGAACCATAAAGAGAAATCTTATGTTTATATTCACGCCAGAATAAATCATAGCTGACACCACCACTATTAATAATATGCTTAGTTTGCTCCGTAATATCCGATTCATGCGGTTGCAGATCAAATTTATTACCACCACGACGGAACTCATTAGTAGTATGATATTCCAGATTGATACGGCTGAAATGTGTAGGGCGATAGTAAGCACGGAAACCGAAAGTATTCATATTCAGTTTACCAAGTTCGGAGAAACCATCATCATCACGATCATAAGGGTTACGATTACGATAGCTTTCATACAGGGCGATACCGTAAGAATTATCTTTTGCAACCAAGGAAACGTTACCACCCATATATTGTTCCCACGATTTTCCATCCATGCACGAAAACATGCTCGATACCTGAAAAGAACTACTGATAGGATCTTTAGTAATGATATTGATAGTACCACCTACTGCATTCGCTCCGAACAGAGCAGAACCACCACCACGCACTACCTCCACACGCTCTATCATATTCACAGGAATCTGTTCCAGTCCATATACCCCGCTAAGGGCACTGATGATAGGACGGCTATTTATTAATATCTGAGAATAAGGACCTTCCAGACCATTGATACGTACTTGTGGAAAACCGCAGTTCTGACAATTGTTCTCCACACGCAGGCCGGACTGGTAGTTCAGCGTCTTTGCCAAATCTGTAGAATTCACCATCTCAAAGAGCTTGGCACTCATCACATTGACAACTACCGGAGCGTCCTTACGGCTCACTTCATTACGGTTGGCAGATACCACTACTTCATCCGTCATGAAACTCTCTTCCTGCATCTGGAAATGTATGACTGCAGTAAAGTCTTTACTGACAGTTACCTCTTTTTCCTGCGTCTTATAACCTACCGCTGATACGCGAAGCGTGTATTTCCCGACAGGAAGTTTACGGAATTCGAACTGACCTTCTTCATTAGAGACTGTTCCCTGACCGCTTTCTTTGATTAATATAGTTGCATAGGGTATATTTTCTTCTGTTCCTTTCACTATCACGTGACCGGAAATCATGTTGCCTTCCTTTATAGGATTTACGGCATAGAGGCTGATGCAAACCATAGCAAGCACCAGCACAAGTATATGTTTTTTCATTAATTTGCGCTCAAAAATGTATGTATTGAAAATATGAGTGACAAGCTACGAGCTACAACCTACAAGTACCTTTCGGTATATTAACCGGTAGCTTTCCAAGCTGAAAGCTTGATAAAAGATTATGCCGCGAATGCCGGCGGAGCGCGAAGAGAAACGACCTGCCCCCATTCTTCCTTTACCAAGGATGTTAATTTTTCCGCTTCCAGCATAGCCAGAAGTATCCGCATAGGGTGCAGTTCTTCATATAGATCAACCTCCGGAGATTGGAAAGTTGACAAACGACCTATAACGACAAGTTCACTTTTAGAGTGCGTGTGCTTACCGTGAAATGGATGAGAGTGGGTAATCAGCACTCCATTGACGTAATGGACATGAGTAAAGGCTGTAATACTTGTCTGATATGCCACAAACAGCACCAACAAGCATACAGCCCCTATAATTCTCTTTATCTTTTTATTCACGTCCCTACAGTCTATTAAAAATTGCGACTGCAAAGATAGTAATTATTTTTCCACTTTTCCAAACAAGTATTCATAATCCCGTTTAGCAGCAGGCTCTACCCATTCTTCCGGAATAAACTTCCATAGTCCCAATGCATGTGGCTCAATCACACCCTTCTTCTCTATATATTGCATCAGGTAATAACGCAAATCTTTATCCGTAGAGTACAGGATACGATCTTTCAATTCATCCTGAGAAATACCGGAGCCCTTAGTCAATAATTCTCCTCCACCATTACCGCGGTAGGAATTCAGTGCTACTTTATACATTTTATCCAAAGAGAAAGGAGTTCCGTCCGCCATACTGGTTATAGTCACCTTTTCCCCCTTGGGTTTCGTTACATCCACCGTATAAATGATACCGGCAGCCGAATCAAAATTGAAGCTGAAGTTTTTGAATGAAGCACGATCCGTTGCCCCTTCACGACGCTTCTCACGAAGCAGCAACAAATGGTCATCAGGAGATTTCATCTGGTTTGTCCACAAATCATACGACATCTCCAATGCATCTTTTATCTCCTTACCAGACAACTTCATAGTATAAAGCATATTTTCATACTTATACAGATTGAACATATCGCTTACAAACACATCACCCTTGCTGATCTCGGTATCATACGACAGAGGAGCAGCTAAAGAAATTTCTGCATTCGTGATTTCAAGTTGTAACATATGGATTAAATCAATAAAAGCAGAAGAACCGAAATAAGCAGGGCGTGTAGAAATCGTTTCAGTGAAACTTCCTATCTTCTTGGACACAAAATCCCGAACATCACTAAACTGGGGAGCAAAACGAGCCATAAAATCCTTGTTTGCAGTATAGTTCTTCATCTCAGTCAGCACTCCGCTGATATGTTTCTCGACTACTTTTCCCTTACGCAATTTCAAAGTAACATCTGCATTCGCCACAACCCCTCCCTTACTTGCCGGGTCCATAATCAACACAGAGTCTCCCTCAACATTTTTAATCTTCTTCAATTCACGGGTATGATCGTGTCCCATCAAAACAATATCAAAACCAGGAACGTTACGAGCCACTTCCAGTGAAGCATTCTCACGATATTTACCTCCCATTAATAAAGCATCTTGTCCGGCATGGAAAGTTCCGATTACTAAATCCGGATTCTCTTTTTCACGGATAATCTTCATCCATTTGCGAGCTGTCTCTTCCATATCATCAAAGCGCAGACCTTTCCACAAGTTTTCCGACAACCACACAGGAATAGCAGGAGTAATCATTCCCAGCACTACAATCTTAACACCATCCCGTTCCAATACTTCATAAGGCTTAAAGTGCGTTTTCCCTGTAACCGTATCAATGATATTGGCGCCTAAAATGGGAAAATTACAATCACCTGCCCAACGATCAAACACAGCACGCCCGGTTTCCACATCATGATTTCCCATGTTACCAGCATTATACTTCATGTAATTCAACACTTCGGCAGCCAGATGCGGAGAAATGGTATCAATATAATTATAATAGTAAGCGCAAGGCTGACCTTGCAGAATATCTCCATTATCCAACAACAGCAGGTTATCCTTATAAGTCTCACGTTCCTTCTGAACAAACTCATACACACGCGCCAGACTTCCCGCTGCCTCATGTCGAAGTATAAAGTCATAAGGATAATAGTTACCATGTATATCGCTGGTTTCTACAATTTTCAGCTTTACTATTTTATCCTGAGCCAACACGGCTCCTGTCAGGAAGAATATCCACCCTAAAAAAAAGTAAAATTTCTTCATAGTAATTATTTATTTGGTTGTTCTATCTCAAATGGATGTGTAAATACGAATCTTGCTCCATCTGTATGTCCGGAATCTACCCAGATCTCTCCTCCCCACTTCTCTACAGTCAGTTTACAGATAGATAAACCCAATCCTGTACCTTGCACATATTCATTCAGTTTCTCAAACCGCTCAAATACCAGTTTCTGTTTTTCTAACGGAATACCTGTACCGGTATCTGATACAGAGAAAGTAGCGACTCTCTTCTCATCATCTACTTCCAGCTTCAATGTGATCTTACCATTTCTGGTGAACTTATCGGCATTGGAGAGTAAATTTATAATAACCTGTTGCAAACGCTGGGTATCCGTCCGCAAATCCACACTCTCACGGTCACACTCAAAGATAAACTCATTTTCCGATTTACGAGCCTGACTGACGGAAGCTAATACCTGCTGACACAGTGGTACTACATCACACTTCTCAATTGTAAACGTAACCCTATCTGCCTCCAGACGCGAAACATCCAGGATATCATTGATCAGGCGAAGCAACAAGTCCGAATTTGTTTTAATAATATCGACATATCCCTGCTGTTCATCCACCGAAATACCTCCTGAAGCCAACACATCGGAGAATCCTACAATCGCATTCAACGGAGTACGGATTTCATGGCTCATATTAGCAAGGAAAGCACTCTTCAAACGGCTGGATTCTTCAGCACGGTCCTTCGCTTCTCTCAAAGCACTCTCCGACTCTTCCAGTTCATCTTTCAGTTTCTTGGTATGATAGTAGAAGTACAGAGAAACAAACAATCCACTCAGCAATACGACCAAGACCGTACCAACAGTCCAGATATGATATTTATATTGTTCGTAAAATGATGGAGTTTCATTGACCATTTCTATAGGCTGATGAATGGAAGACAGATCCAAACGCTTATCTTTCACAATCTTGCTATCCATCTGTATCTTATTCGGAATTACCTCTACTTCTACCCGGTTGCTGTCCGGTCCCTGCAACAAACGAACTGCCTGATGCGCCATATCCTTACCCAATGCCCGGTAAGAGGGGATCACTCCACCTACCGCCCAATAGCCTATACCTACAGAAGTTATAGAAAAAGTAGGAACATCACCGGCAGCCTCCATCATCGTATAAGTCGCATTGCGCATAAAGTACCCGTCATACATATCTACGCGCCAGGTACCCAGTAACAATGCTGTGTTAGGAGGCAATTCATGTAATTTATCGCTTATGGTATAAATCGTATTCGTTCGTCCGTCCAGCAGAATAAGGTTCAGTTCCGGGTGTTTTTTCATCTCTTCCACCACATGTGCTTGCAAAGAAACACCACCATAACTATTATCGGAAACAAAAGCAATATTCCTGGTTTCCGGATACAGCTTCTTTATCAGATTAATATTGGCTTCTACATCATATTCATAAACGAATCCGGCTTTCACTAAAGAATTAGGAAAGTCATTAAAGAAATCCACTGCATCAGGCATCCATGTTTTCAGATCGACTGAATCATTCGGAAGAATAATGGCATTACGGCTTGCCAGTGCAGCCAGCACCGGCACATTTCCACGTATGGAATCTTCTTGTGATAAATAAGCTGTCCAAGCCTCCTGACCAATCAGCACAAGTAGTACAGGCGAACGTTTTCCCTGGTATTTAGCAAGAAGTTCCTCCATTTTACTTTTCCATAAAGGAGCTTCGGAGAAACTTTTGCAGTTCATATTTTCCAAAGATATCGGAGCCTCCCCTCCCAGCCGCTCAAATTCTTCCATAAAATCGTAAATATTTCCAGAAGTTTGTCGTGCGTCCGGTG
>USSR01000488.1 GCA_900557355.1 uncultured Bacteroides sp. | reverse complement strand
GAAGTACCGGACATGAAACTTACCGGAATAAATACAGACATCATTACCAATGTGATAGAAACGATGGCACCTCCCAATTCATTCATGGCGTCGATGGAAGCCAGACGGGCTGATTTATAGCCTTGGTCAAGTTTTGCATGGACGCCTTCCACGACGACGATCGCATCATCGACCACAATCGCTATGGCAAGTACCATGGCACATAGTGTCAGAAGGTTGATACTGAACCCAATCAGATATAAGACAAAGAACGTACCGATCAATGCAACCGGGATGGCAATAGCAGGAATCAATGTAGAGCGTAGATCCTGCAGGAAAATGTATACCACAATGAATACAAGAATAAATGCCTCGATCAATGTCTTGACTACCTCATGAATAGAGGCGAACAAGAAGTCATTGGCATTCTGTGATACATTTACTTTGACGCCCGGTGGGAAGGTAGAAGCTGACTTATCCAGTAAGGCGAGGATGTCGTTGATAATAGCTGTCGCATTCGAACCGGCTGTCTGGAATACGATGATGGTTACTGCCGGATGCCCGTTCACTTTATTGGTAAATCCGTAAGTCAGACGTCCCAATTCTACACTGGCGATGTCTTTCAGTCGAAGTACCTGTCCGTCTTCAGTAGCACGGATTACAATATTCTCAAATTCTTCTTGACTTTGCAGGCGCCCCTTGTATCTCAGAGTATATTGAAAAGTCTGGTTACCCTCTTCACCGAATGCTCCCGGAGCAGCCTCAATGTTCTGTTCGGCCAACGCTGCGGAAACATCGGTAGGCATCAGGTGATATTGGGCCATGATATCCGGTTTCAGCCAGATACGCATTGAATAGTCTGCACCAAGCACCATGGCGTCACCTACACCCGGTACGCGCTGCACTTCCGGCACCAGATTGATCTTGGCATAATTTTCCAGAAATTCGTTATCGTATTTGTCGTCGGAACTATATAAAGAGAATACCAGCAACATACTGGTCTGTCGTTTTGAAGTGATGACGCCTACTTTGGTTACTTCGGCGGGTAGCAGACCTTGTGCTTTGGCTACGCGGGTTTGAACGTTTACCGCGGCCATATACGTCAATACGGGCTTCACCGGTATTGGTTGCTGTGGAACTCATGTACATCATGTTTTCCACACCGTTGATTTGCTCCTCCAGCGGGGCGACTACACTGTTTAATACCGTTTGTGCATTAGCACCCTGATAAGTGGTCGAAACGCTTACCGTAGGTGGGGCAATATCCGGATATTGGGAAATAGGCAGCGAAATCAAGCCCAGAATACCCAAGATTACTATAACGATGGAGATTACCGTAGATAGTACCGGACGATTAATAAATCTATCTAGTTTCATATTTAACTTGCTATGCTGATTTTATTTTCCTTGTTTTTTCTCTTCAAGTGCTTGTTGGAAGTTGGCTTTAGCCTGTTCCGGAGTAACTGGTTTGATTGCCTGTCCGTCTTTCAGGGTGCTGGCATTATCCAAGACTACTTTTTCACCAGCTTTCAAGCCGGAAGTCACTACGTAATCGTGTCCGTTATCCACATTGAAAACATTTATTTCAGTCATCTTTACAGTATTGTCCGGCTGCAACACGAAAGCAAATTTCTTGTCTTGTATTTCCGTTGTAGCTTTTTGCGGAATAACAATTGCATTTTCCAGATGATAGGGTACGATCAGGTTGGCCATACCACCGCTTCTCAGCAAATGTTCTTTGTTAGGGAAAGTGGCCCGAATACTTACTGCTCCGGTATTTTGGTTGATGACACCACTAATGGTGGACATTTTACCTTTATCGGCGTAGGTGGTTCCGTCCGATAGTTCAAGACCTACCTCCGGATAAGACTCTACAGCTGAAATCTGAGAACCGTCTTTACGTACCAGTGCCAATAGATCTTTTTCAGTCAGTGAAGAGTAGACATACATTTCGTTAATGTCCGAAACGATGGTCAGCGGAGTTTGGATAGAAGGGCTGACAAGGCTTCCCAGACGATAAGGAATTGTGTTGACAATACCATCTGAAGGACTTTTTACATTGGTGAAGGTTAAATTTTGTTCTGCACTTATCAGTTGTGCCTGTGCGGAAGCCAGTTGTGCTTTGGCAGATGCCAGAGAGTTTTCTGCCATCGCCAGGTCATAATCACTGATAATATTCTTTTTATTCAATTCACGTTTGTTGTTCACTGTGATTTCTTGTGTGTTCACTCCGGCTTTTGCAGTAGCTACGGCTGCTTTGGCCGAACGGACAGCGGCTTCATATTGTACCGGGTCGATGATGAACAATATCTGTCCTTTGCGTACCATAGAACCTTCGTCTACACAAACTTTTGTGATGAATCCCGATACTTGCGGACGGATTTCTACGTCTTGTTTACCTTTGATAGTGGCCGGATAGGAACTCTTCAGATTTACTGTAGTGGGTTGCAGCACCTGCACTGCGCATTCCGGGGTTCCCCCGCTCAGGTCAAATCCCTTTTTGCCGCAACTCGACAAGAGGGCTAAACAAAATGCAAATAAAACAATTTTACTTTTCATACCTTCTTTATATTCAATTTATAATGATGTCCATTTTGTGGTAATGTGATTTATCGTGCTAACCCTTCAATGATAAGGGAGAGAAAACCGAATGTACTTAATCAGTTTTCTGCGCAAAAGTACTCTTTTTTCCATCTTGATGTTCTTTGAATAGCTGTTTTTTAACTATGTTTTTCTCTAATTAATATAGGTGTTGCGTAAAAAGCTGTCAAAAGGTATCTGTCATTCTCGTTGGAAAGACTGCATAAGCGGAGCGGGAAAGGTATATATAAAAACAGTGATCCGGAACACTCCGGATCACTGTTTGATTGTTGCTTTGAGGAATTTCTTTTTAATTCCTTACATGTTGACTTTATGTCGTACAGGTGTCAGGATGAAACTGAATTCATAATCCTGATAAGGTACGCGGTACTTTTCAAGCGGAAGTGTTCCCCAACTGTTGACACATCCTAATCCCATCTGCACCTTGTCAATGCACAGATTGGTGAAAGGAGCTTTCGGCACTTCAGGAGAGTGACGTTGGTCTTTCTGTGCTCCGTCATCCAAAGATTCGATGCTGTAGTTCAGGGCAGAAGCAGAGAAAGGAGTATCGCCTACGAACTGCAAGCCGTTTCCGCTGACGTTCAATACTCTCCACCAACGTAAATCGGTCTTGGTTCCGGTTTCCTGCGGTCGGATATATGGATAGAATTGTTCGGCAACTGTCTGGCGATATTTGCCAAGCATGGTAGAGTGATTACGGTCGGCGTAATTTTCTATCGGACCGCGGCCATAATATTCTACTTCATTAAAGTTCTCGGGCATTTGCATTTGCATGCCAAAGCGGAACATGTCAGAAACTTTCTCTTCTTTGCCGGCTTCCATCTTTTGAGTTACTTTAATGGCGCCTTCATTGTTGATGACGTAAGTCAGGAACAATTTACCCTTTACGGCTTTCATGTCATATTCTGCCTGAATAACTGCCTGCTTGTTTTCAATATTCTGTTTCAGAGAAGTTAACTTCAGTCCCGGATTTTTCCATACGGCATACCGGTGCTGCAATCCTGCCCCATAGTCGTTGTCGGTAGGAGCACGCCAGAAGTTGGGAGTCAGTTGGGCTCCCTGATTCAATAACTGTATGCCGTCTGCTTCGTAGCGAGAAAGATAGCCATTGTGTTTATTGAATTCAATAATGAAGTTTTCACCTTCTACAATCAGGTAGTTATGATCGTTATCTTTGATAACCGGTACATGAACGGCAATGTTAGATGCCTTCCGGTTTTTTAATTCCGGAGTTTGGGCTTTGTACGGACGGATGGTCAACTGGTCATATGCCACTGTACTTCCTGCCGGCATCAATGTTTCGGCGGATTTCAGTTTGTAAGCTACGTTGAGTAGCAGTTCTTTGCATGGGCAGATATTTTCCGTATTCAGATTCAGTTTAAGGGTAGCTGTTTGTTGTGGAGCCACGTTCAGTTCCTGAATCACTCCGGCTTGCATTACTTCGCCGTCTGCCAGTAATTGCCACTCCATATAGTATGCAGACAAGTCGCGGAAGAAGTTTTCATTATATACTTTTATTTCTCCTTTGGCAAGGTCTGCGGGAGTGGTCCAGATGGACTGATAGAAATATCCTACTTCATGGGCATGCGGATTCGGACGGCGGTCGGGACTGATCAAACCGTTATTATTAAAGTTATTGTCCGAAGCGTCATATTTATTGAAATCGCCGCCGTATCCGTAAATATCTACACCGTCTTTATTCTTCCAGTGGTTGGATTGGTCAACAAAGTCCCAGATGAATCCGCCCTGGTATTTCGGATATTTACGTATCAGATCCCAATATTCTTTGAAACCACCCTGTGAGTTACCCATGGCGTGGGCATATTCACACTGAATCAGGGGCTTGTCTATGTTGCCTTCACAATATTTCTTGCAGGCATCATAATCGTAATACATCGGGCAGAAAATGTCTGTGAACTGATTGGTGCCTGCCTGTTCGTATTGTACGGCACGCGTTTTGTCTTCATTCTTGATCCATGTGTAGCATTGTTCGAAGTTCGGACCGTATCCGGCTTCGTTCCCTAAAGACCAGAAGATGATGGAAGGATGGTTATACCCTCTTTGTACGTTGCGTTGGTTACGTTCCAGATGTGCTTTTTTATAAGATGGATTTTTGGCAAGTGTCTCTTTGCCATATCCCATTCCGTGTGATTCTACATTGGCTTCCGCCACTACGTAAATGCCGTATTGGTCGCAAAGGTCGTACCACAGATTGTCGTCCGGATAGTGACAGGTACGCACGGCATTGATGTTCAGCTGTTTCATTCGTAAGATGTCTTGCAGCATGCGCTCACGTGAAACAACATATCCGCCGTCCGGATCTATTTCATGACGGTCGGCGCCTTTGAAAAGCACCGGCTGACCGTTTACCAGGATTTGTCCGCCTTTCAGTTCTATTTTGCGGAAACCTATTTTGACCGGTATCACTTCCAAGGTGGTATTGTTACCACTTTTCAATGTTGCAGTCAATGTGTATAAATTGGGTGTTTCTGCGGTCCATTTTGCGGGATTGTCTACGTTCATGCCAACAGACTTTTTACCGTTTCCGCTAACTTGGGCTGTCGCTACGTTTTTCCCTGTCGGATCTGCCAGATTCAGTTCTACCGTTCCGCTTCCGTTTAGGTTGAGTGCTATATCCAGTGTACCGTTTGTATAATTGGCGTCCAAATCAGGCGTTACACGGATGTCCTGAATATATTTCTTGTTGCGGCTGTATAGGTAGCAGTCACGTCCTACTCCGGAGTAGCGGAAAAAGTCCTGATCCTCCAGATATGTTCCATCACACCAGCGGAATACTTGGAAAGCAATCAGGTTTTTACCGGGTTTCAGGTAATTGGTCAGGTTAAATTCGGCTTCCAGTTTACTGTCTTCGCTATA
>USSR01000487.1 GCA_900557355.1 uncultured Bacteroides sp. | reverse complement strand
TCCACCCCTATTCAATCTCCTAAACTAAAAGTAGATGCAGAAGGCTATTGGCTAGTTAGCTATGATAATGGAAAAACTTATCAGTATCTGACCAATAATGACGGCAGCAAAATTGAAGCCATTGAAAGTGCCGGAAAAAATTCTATCTTTGACAAGGTAGAATATGATACTACCAGCAAGAAACTAACCATTATATATGGTAGCGATAAGACCATTGAACTTCAAGTGATCGATACATTCTATCTAAAGATAAAAGGTATGGAAAACACTCCTATTTTCCCGTTAAACGAAACACGCCTTTATGAAGTGGAACAACAAGATGTTACAGGAGCGGTGATTAAAGCTCCACAAGGATGGAATGTCGTTTTAAAAGATAATGAACTTTCCATTACTTCACCGAAAGCAAATGATATAGAGAATAAAGAAGAAACAATCAATATTATTATTACTTCTTCTAAAAACTATATCCGCATAATATCTTTCAAAGTACGACTACTGACAACAGGCTACGATGCCAACACATGTGATGTATGGAACAAATTTAACTTAAGACAAGCAGATAATGTACTGCTAGATTTCTCTTATGCTGGTTATAAACATGGTGAAGTCGCACCTCCCGATGTATGGTCTTTAGGTTACACTGTATATAATGTAAAAGATTACGGTGCTATTCCCAATGACGGCAAGTCCGACCGGGAAGCCTTAACCAAAATATTAGCCAAAATAGGCTCAAAAGTGGACAATGCCAAGGCGATAATCTATTTTCCTAAAGGAGAATACATTCTGCATACGGCAGCCGATGATGTAGATGGAAAATCACAAACAATTCAGTTATTAATGGGAGGAGTAATCCTGAAAGGTGACGGACGCGACCAAACTGTCATAAAAATGGATGCCCCTAACCAACCGACCAATCCAAGTGTCATGTATTCCTCACCTGTCATGCTGGAAATCAAGCATAATAGTGGATTATCCCCTATTACCGAGGTTACGGGAAACGCCGAAAAGGGGACTTTCTCAGTAGAAGTGGCCTCCACCACAGGTATTAAAGTCGGAGATTGGGTATGTTTACAACTGGCTGATAATAGTCCGGAACTTATCAAAGCAGAATTAGCACCTTACCAACCCACTTCAAACATGACTAATCTACATGAAGATGGCGTACAGGTCTTCGATTATCATTTAGTAGCAGCCATCGACGGGCAAACTGTTACTTTCAAAGAGCCAATCATGCATGCTGTAGATCCACAATGGAAATGGACTATCCAAAAATATCCCCACTATGAGAATGTAGGTGTGGAAGATATGACCTTTGAAGGAAAAGCTAAAGTTGACTTTACTCATCACGGTTCATGGGAGGACGATGGAGCCTACAAGCCTATCAATCTTATTCGCCTGACAAATTCATGGATGCGCCGCGTGGGCTTTCGTAGCGTCAGCGAAGCAAGTTCGATCGTCAACAGTTCCAATGTATCCGTATACGATGTGGTCATTGACGGAAACCGTGGTCACGCAGCTATCCGTTCGCAAGCCTCGTCACGCGTATTTATAGGCAAAGTGACGGACAAATCAAACGGATTCCTTATAGATAACAAAAATGTATACGAACAAGGAGCAGGCCAATACCACGCATGTGGTGTATCCAAGCAAAGTATAGGTGCTGTCATTTGGAATGTAGACTGGGGAACTGACGGTTGCTTTGAGTCTCATGCCACACAACCTCGTGCAACGCTGATTGACCGTTGTACAGGTGGTTTTATGAGATTCCGCCAGGGAGGTGATTACAACCAAATGCCTAATCACTTAGCCGATTTGACTTTGTGGAACTTTAATGCCAAGAACAATGTTGCGGATTCTCCATTCATCTGGTGGGACAACAATTCTCTTTGGTGGAAGTTCCTTCCTCCTATCGTAGTGGGATATCATGGCGGTAGTATTCATTTCGATGAAAGCCAAATGAAGTTGAATGAAGAACAGGGTAATACCGTTACTCCATATTCACTCTATGAGGCCCAATTACGCAAACGTTTAGGTGCAGTTCCGGCTTGGTTAAATTCACTCCAGTAATAACTTTAAAAACAAGATACAATTATGAAGAAACTTTGGTACGTATGTATGTTACTGACTGTATGTCTGGTAGGATGCAATAAGACAGACGACTTATGGGACGACGTTAACGATTTAAAGACTCGTGTTACCGCCCTTGAAAAAACCGTTCAAGATTTGAACTGGAACATTGAAGCCGTACGCGAACTTTGCAAAGAAGGCGCTACCATTACTGATATTGAATTAAAGGATGGTATATATACCATTACATTAAGTAATGGCAAGACACTCAAACTCGTTGAAGAAACCGGAGCGGGTGCCTTGATTCCTCAAATGGGCATCGACAACGATGGTTATTGGACGGTAAGCTATGACAACGGAAGCACTTTCACACAACTGAAAGATAAAAGCGGGAATCCTATAAAAGCAACGGCTGAAAATGGAAAGACTCCTCTTTTCCAAATCGATGCAGCAACAGGATACTGGCAAGTCAGCTACGACGGTAGTACTTATGAGAACGTAAAGGACTCTGCAGGCAATCCTGTAAAAGCAACCGACGGGGAAGCCGTAAAAGATAAATTTTTCAACTCTGTAGAAAAGGTTGGCAACAACTTCAATATTGAATTAAGAGATGGCACAAAGTTATCTATCCCTATCATCAGCAACTTCTACTGCAAGTTTGATGAAAGTATTGTAGGTATACAAAGAATCGCAGCAGGATCTACGAAAGATTTCATTGTACACATGAAGGGCGTAGAATCTTATATCATTACCGCTCCCGAAGGTTGGGAAGCGACTTTGTCTGAACCGTCCGCAGATAACGATGAAGGAACATTGACAATAAAAGCTCCTGCAACAGCAAAAACTCTATCGCGTGCCGTCGCTGATAATACCAAAGACGTATCTATTCTTGCAACTTCAGGAGCATATGCTGCCATCGCAAAAATACAGGTAGAGCTTGGAGAAGCAGAAACACGGATTGACTATAAAGCAAAATTCGATAACGGAGAAAGTATAACAATCGGTGATATCACATTTGATAAAAATACTTATCCCGATGCAGAAGTAGTAGAGTTGGATGGAACAGAACCAGAACTTGACAGCTATATCAATAATTCCAAGAAAGTCAAAATCTTATTCTTAACAGGAAATAATGATTTTACAACAATCAATCCTGTAAACCTTAATAATACAATTATTATCATTGGGAAATATTCTGATTCTAAACCTGTCATTAAACCTAGTAGGGTTTGGAAAACAGTCTCTGGAAATATCTTCATAAAGAATATTCATTTAGATATGAGTAGTTTCACTACTGATGGACAATATTTCAACAATTCGAATACTTCAAGTGCTACTGATTTCACAGCTTTGATCATAGATGAATGTAAGATCAGCGACGTTAAAAACCCAATTTATCAAGATACAGCAAAAGACAATTTGAATGGTATCAATACGATCATTATTAATAGAACTCGTATTATGGTCAATGCAGACAACAAAGCTCTCATACATCTATATACAACCAAAAACTTGGCTCCATACAAGAAATTTGCATTTACCAATAATATAGTATACAGTAAAACACCTTATGTGGGTCAAATATTGAATTGGGGATTACAAACAGACTTTACAGAAGGAAATCTTACTGCAATAATATCTAATAATACAGTAATTAATATTGCAGGAAACAATCCATATTTCAGACATAATAAAGGTAGTCTCACGATGACAAAAAACATCTTTTATGTAGACTCAAGTTTTGCAAAGAATAGCAACCTTTATACTTACGTGGGAAATGATACTCATCCTGTAAGTGTAACTACAGTAGATGTTAAAGATAATATCGTATATGGATTAACAAGTAACAGTAAATGGTATAATTACCATAGCAACTGTGATGCAAGTGCGAAAGTTGACCCCTATGTATTGACTCCTCACGCCACTGCACCACTGACCATTACTGATGTAGAAAACGGTATATTTGTCTTGGCAACAGATATGGATGGATACGGAGCAAACATAGAATAAGAAAACATTACAACATCAATAAAAAAGGATATCCGAATTTGGATATCCTTTTTTTATTGACTAATATCCCATTCCGAACTGCCACAACGGCACCACATTCATAAAGCCTCTTTCAATATCATCCTTCACCACAAATCCTTTCTGTACCTCCTGAATCTGCTTTTGTCCCTTTTTCTTTCCTCCCACCTCAAATGTCATATCATCAATCAAGAAATCAGAAACAGGAGAAGCTACTACATCCGAAAAAATACGGGTCTGGTTCAAAAAGAAAGTCTCCCTGATATTTCCAATATTAGAATTATCTTGAGCCAGACTATATATCAAATTGGTATTATCCAGATAAATTTTATCTACTTTCCCTAACCCGCGTATTCCGCCGGTAGCATCTCTCAACTGCGCTATCAACCCTGCCTCTTCAATATAAAGGCAATAATCGGATATATTATTACGGCTCACTTCAAGAATTTTAGCTATACTGCTAAAATTAGGCTTGAACGGCACACTCTTAGCAATGATAGCAAGAAGTTGCTTAAGTTTACGCCCAGTGGAAACATTCATATCAGCAAATTGAGGTATGTCCGACTCCAAAGTCAAATTGATGATCTGTCGCAAACGTATATCAAAATCTTCCTCCAATGCAAAAGGATAGTAGCCTTTCTGCAAATAGTCATGAAAGAGTGGAAGCGGATGCTCCAAACCCGGAATTTCCACTTTATGCGCTACAATATCCTGCAAACTGTATATTCCAGAAGGAATACGATGAAATAAATACAAATACTCACGAAAAGAAAGTCCCTGCATCTGATACATGACAGCGCGACGACTCAAATCTGAAGCTCCTTTATTAATATCCAATACAGATGAACCTGTAAAAACAATATTCAACTCTGAATGATAATCGTAAATCAATTTAAGCTCTTTCGACCAATCTTTATATTTATGAATTTCATCAATAAACAAATACTTGCCTCCCATTTTTACAAAAGCATCTGCCAAGTCAAGCAAACGATGGCTGGCAAAATAAAAATCTTCAGCCGTCACATATAAAGAGTCATTTAAATTCAGCTTTTCTTTAATGTGCTGTAATACAAGAGTCGTCTTCCCTACTCCTCTAGGTCCCGTAAGCCCTATCATGCGACTATTCCAATTTATCCTGGAATAAATATACCGGTGAAACTCAATATTAGTCTCCCGTATCATCTTGTGAAAATACTCAAATAACTTATCCATATAGCATTGGTTTATAGACAAAGATACGATTATTTGCACTATAATAGTGCAAATAACAAAACAAATTGCACTATCACAGTGCAATTTCAGCTAAAGCCACATCTTTTCCCCCACCACCTTGCAGAAAAACTTTTTTAATTTATCTTTGCAT
>USSR01000486.1 GCA_900557355.1 uncultured Bacteroides sp. | reverse complement strand
GGTATACCCGTCGCGAAATGAATCAGATACGTGACCTTGTGAAGAAGTACGATTTGTTCCTCTTCTCCGATGAGGTGTATCGTGAGTTTATTTATACGGGTTCTCCTTATATCTCTGCCTGCCATCTGGAAGGTATCGAAGATAACGTAGTATTAATAGACTCCGTATCCAAACGTTACTCGGAGTGTGGTATCCGTATCGGAGCTTTGATTACGAAGAATGCGGAAATTCGTAGTGCTGTAATGAAGTTCTGTCAGGCACGTCTCAGTCCTCCGTTGATTGGCCAGATTGCTGCTGAAGCTTCTTTGGATGCTGATGAAGATTACTTGCGTGATACGTATGATGAATATGTAGAGCGCCGTAAATGCCTGATAGACGGACTAAATCGCATTCCCGGTGTGTATTCGCCTATTCCTATGGGGGCATTCTATACAGTAGCCAAACTTCCGGTAGATGATTCCGATAAGTTCTGTGCCTGGTGTCTTTCCGACTTTGAGTATGAAGGGCAGACCGTATTCATGGCACCCGCTTCCGGCTTCTATACTACTCCCGGTTCTGGTCGGAATGAAGTGCGTATAGCTTATGTACTGAAGAAGGAAGACCTGACCCGTGCGCTCTTTGTGCTTTCAAAGGCATTGGAGGCATATCCGGGAAGAACGGAATAAAGTGATAAGGTGATAGAGTGATAAGGTGGTAAAGTAATAAAGTTATATCATTTTACCATCTTATCACCCTATCACTCTATTGCTCTATCACCCCCTATTACTCTATCGCTTTATTATTTAATTAATTAACCCTATGAGCCTGCCGTTGTTTTTGGCCCGACGTATTTACCGCGACAGAGATGCTGGAAAGCAAGTTTCACGTCCTGCCGTGCTCATTGCCCTGATAGGTGTTGCTATCGGTCTGGCGGTGATGATTATTACGGTGTCGGTGATTGTGGGGTTTAAGAGTGAAGTGCGTGGTAAAGTCGTAGGTTTCGGTTCGGACATTCAGATTACAAATTCGGATGCTGCACGTTCCTATGAAACGCGTCCTGTGGTGGTGGATGATAGCGTTATCTCCATTCTTTCCGAATATCCTGAGGTAAAGCATGTACAACGTTATTCCACTAAACCGGGCATGGTGAAGACTGCCGAAGATTTTCAGGGTATGGTTCTGAAAGGGGTAGGACCAGAGTTTGATCCTGTCTTTTTCCGTGAACATCTGGTGGAAGGAGAATTACCACAGTTCAGTGATACAGCTTCTTCCAATCGGGTCGTCATTTCTAAGGCACTTGCTACAAAGTTAAGATTGAAACTCGGAGATAAGATAGATACCTATTATATACAAGATGATATCCGTGCCCGCCGGTTGCAGGTTGTGGGAATCTATCAGACTAATTTCTCGGAATACGACAACCTCTTTCTTCTTACAGATTTATATCTTGTAAATCGTCTTAATAACTGGGAGCCGGGGCAGGTGAGCGGTGCAGAACTACAGGTACGCGATTATGATCGTCTTGAGGAAACTACCTATCAGATTGCTGCCGACCTGAACGGAATAGAGGATAAGTACGGAGAAGACTATTGTGTGCGCAATGTGGAGGAACTGAATCCCCAGATATTTTCTTGGCTCAGTATTTTGGATGTGAATATTTGGGTAATATTGATATTGATGGCTGGCGTAGCAGGTTTTACCATGGTATCCGGTTTATTGATTATCATCATTGAGCGTACTTCCATGATTGGTGTGCTGAAGTCTCTTGGCGCTAACAATACCACCATACGCAAAGTATTCCTTTGGTTTTCAGTTTTTCTTATCGGAAAAGGTATGCTATGGGGCAATGCTATCGGATTGGCATTTTATTTCCTGCAAAAGTGGTTTGGAATCTTCAAGCTTGATCCTGAAACGTATTATATGGATACTGTTCCTGTATCTTTCAGTATCCTGTTGTTCTTATTACTGAATATTGGCACTTTACTGGCATCCGTTCTGATGCTTTTAGGACCTTCTTTCCTGATTACACGTATCCATCCTGCCAATTCTATGAGATACGAATAGAAATGCCGCATTTCATCGTCCTAAATGCCACACCTCAACAAGTGAAATGTCACACTTCGTGGGTGATAAAGTGTGGCATTTGTTCTATTGAGTTGTGGCATTTGGGACGATGAGATGTGGCATTTGAAATGCTAACCTTGCGGCATTGGAAAATAGTCATCTTCTTAAGAAATCACTTCTCTTTCTGAACTGGCAATAAAGCTTCCAGCGGAGTGATTGCATCGGCTGTAAAATATCGAATACCGGAAGGGTAAAGAAGTAACGCCGTTCTTCTCCGAGGTCCTTTGCCGTCTTATTGATAATCAAAGCTTGCATAGTGTATCGCAGGGCGAACATCAGAAATGCAATGCCGGCTGTCAGCCAGTGAAAATTCAGTATTCCAATCACCAGGGCTGCTATCCATGCTGCATGGAATAATAACCGTGTTGTAGTTTCAAAGCCCGATAAATAGCGTTGGATACCCCGGTAGAAATGTGCTGTACTCATATAGCTGATTTTCTCTTCCCGCCAGTCTTTGGCGCGGTAAACGGGTTGTACGCGTACCACTGCGTTGGCATCGGTCTCTATCCTCGTATTTTCGGCTGTAGCTGTCCTGTTGATGAATAAATCGTCATCTCCGCGTTGCAGGTTCAAGTGTGCTGAGAACCCTTTTTGGGCATAGAATAACTCTTTCCGGTATGCCATGTTGCGTCCGATACCCATATAAGGCTTTCCTGCCAGTGCATAGCCCAGATAGCGCATGGAAGTGAACAGATTATCAAAAGACACCCGTTTGTGCAGCCAGCCTTTTCCACGTTCGTATCCGCTGTATCCCAGTACGATTTGTGCACGGGAGGTAAAGTTACGTGCCATGGTGCGCAGCCATTGGTTGCTTTCGGGCAGACAGTTTGCGTCGGTAAACACAAGCCAGTCATATTTACTTGCCTTTATTCCGAGAGTGATGGCCAGCTTCTTACGGCTGATGTAGCGTGAAGAACTTGGAACGAAGCTATGATACAAGTTCGGGTACTTTTCCCCTTGCAGGGTCAGGTAGTCTTCGCTTTCGTCCGTGTTGCCATCGTTGATGACGATCACTTCGAATTGCGGGTAATCTTGCTCCAGCACAGCAGGCAGATTGCGGCGCAGGTTTTCCACTTCCTCACGGGCATAGATGATGACCGATAAAGGTGGCAACTCCTGTGAAAAATGTATGTCACTTCGCTTTACGGCACGGCTACGGGTATGTATACGATTATAAAGACAAAAGTAATAAAGGAGTTGGATCAGGAAAAGGATACCGACAGCGGCAAGTAATGCTTGTTCTGTAGTATTGAATGTTAATGTTTCCATGTGGTCGTATGACGTTTTTTGTGTTGCAAATGTACACAAAAAATATGATTATACGACAGGTACCACCACAAACTTGCTTTCCGGGAAATACTTATTCAGATACCGGCGGATATACAGCATCGTATCTTCTTGTATTGTAGTATCTTCTACGGTAGGATAGAGATTATACAGCACCGTATCCAGCTGTATTCCTCTGCTTCGGATTGCCTCGAAACTGAGCAATGTATGGTTGATACTTCCCAGCTTGCCGGAAGTCACGAATATCAGTGGATATTGTTTTTCTGCAATGTAATCAATCGTCAGGTAATCTTCGGTAAGCGGAACCATTAGTCCGCCTGCACCTTCCACAAGCACTACATCGTAGCGTCGGGCAAGTTCTTGCGTGGCACGTTCTATCTTTCCGAAGTCAATCGGGCGGTTGTCGATGCGTGCAGCCAAATGAGGGGAGCAGGGATAAGAGAATATCTCAGGCATGGTCAATCCCTCACGATCCTCCTCTGTTATACCAATACCCATGAGGCGGCGGTGCAGGTCTATATCCTCGGAATGCCCGACGTTACCTGTCTGGATGAATTTTTGCGTGATAACACGTTTACCGCTGCCAATCAGTTGGCAGGCATAATAAGCTGTACAATAAGATTTTCCGGCATCCGTGTCAATACCACTGATAAAATAGACATTGTTTTCCATTGCTTTATTTGTTTTTCTTTCGTGTGACAATATAAATAGGATGGTACGTCAGAGTGACGTTGCCATCTTCTCGGCTGAACTGCTCGGTATATCCGTTGCAGAAGGTCTGTAACCGTCCTCGTGTCCATACTTTCTTTTCCGTTCCTGTTACTCCGGTTTCTTTCAGATGTTGCAATACCTGAAGTGGAGTATTAAAGGGGAGAGAAACTATTTCCTCTTCTGCGTATACAGTCTCAAAATGAGGAGCAAGCAGTTCTTTTAAGGTTTCTATCGACAGATACTCAAGTCCATGGCCTGTGAGTGTGTGGATTTCGCGCATATTTTCAGCGCCAAAGGTACTAAAAGCCAGATAACCCTCTTCCGACAGGAAACGATGACAACGGGCGAAGAACGCCTCTGGATCATTGAACCATTGCAAGGTAGAACAGGAAGTGATTAAATCCGTTCCTTCGGGAAAGTCCAAGGCTTCGGCATCCCCGGGAATGAATTGCACCATATTTTGTGGAAGCAAATCAGTAAGACATTCTCTCATTTCCGGACATAAATCATTCAGCAGCAAACTTTCCGGTTGTAGCTTGTCCAACAATAACCTGGAATAACTGCCTGTACCACATCCAAATTCTACGATACGATGAAAGAGGGAAGTATGCTCTGTCAGTAACCGTAACATTTTTTCGGCTACTTGTTGCTGTACCCGTGCTTCGCGTGAGTAGGTATCCCGTGCACGGGCAAATCGTTCTGCAATCAATCTTTTGTCCATATATCTTGCAAATAGTATCGGAACAGTTCAACTTGATAATGAGCATCTTCCGTATAATGTACCCGTATCTTTTTCCGGTTATTCTCTTCTTCTTTACGCCAGGCATTCAGTTGATTATCGGGTGGAATGATACGGTCGTTACTTCCCACTACTACTTGTTGCCAATGGAATGAAGTGGTAGGTTGTGCGAGATACATGCGTTCTATTTCAGCCAGTTCTTCTTTCAATTCTTCCAATGGTCGTCTGGGAGTAATATTCAGAAACTCTTTGAATGCCTCTCCGTTGAAGCACATCCTTCTTAGAAACTTATTTAGAGAAGAACCTGTCAAGCCTTCCAGGGTGCCGTGATAAATAACGGATGGAATGCCACACATATCATCAATAGGATAGGGAGTACCGTTAATGGCTATACTATTTTTGATTATAAGAGATGTATCTGTTTCCTGTAATTTACCCATTACCCGAGATGCAGCCCATACACCCATTGACCAACCGATTACATTGATCTCCTGATATGTTTTCAGCAATGAAGCATCAAAATCCAGTGTCCGGTAATCATAACAGAGCATATAGTCACTGTCCGCAGGTTGATAATCTTTGAATGGTGTTTCGTCGGCTCCCCATCCGGCAAAGAATAGCTT
>USSR01000485.1 GCA_900557355.1 uncultured Bacteroides sp. | reverse complement strand
TTTGATTTTCCATAAATATTACTTTTTATAATAATTAATAATAGTTCCATCTTTCCTGGTTATCGTATGAAAACAAAAGTAAAAAGTAACCTGTAAATAATGAAACAATCGTGGGGGATAAATGAAGGGGACAACCCACAAACTAAACAACTGTTTTTCAAATGATAACTCGATAGAAAGGATAGACAAATAAGGGGACATTTGCATAAAGGGACTGATTCCACCCACAGCTTTTCATGAAGAACCAATGGAGGAGCAATATTATCTGTCATCAGATATATGCTTTCTTCCTTGTCTCCATATTTTTATAATTACTACTATCTGATTTACTTTCCCGAACCGGATAACATCTTTTTCAGGAATCAGATATTTTCTCTGGTTCATCTGCAAGAAAAGCAACTTCCTTTATAACTTGTATTCCAAAAAAAACGGGATGATGAAATTTATATCTCATTATCCCGATATTTACATTCTTAATTACTAATGTTTCATTCTTCCAGCATCAGCCCCACACCTTTCACCGTTTTAATGCTGACTGATGAATCTTCAGCTATCAACTTACGGAGTTTTGTGACGAATACATCCAGGCTGCGGGAAGCAAAATAATCATCTTCCGTATTCCAGAACTTATCAAGAATGGCTTCACGACGTACTACATCCCCTCTGTTCTCACAAAGCATTTGCAACAGTCCTGCTTCACGGGCGGTCAATGTCTTGTTTTCACCGGATGAATGTTTCAATATGGCGTGCGTAGCATCAAGCACATATTCCTTTCCAATCTTGTAACATTCGCTTTCGTCCTTACTCTTTTCACCTTTGGAGAGTTTCAACAAAGCATGAATATGGGCATCCAGTTCTTCGGGAATGAAAGGTTTCTTGATATAATTGTTGGCTCCCAACTCATAGCCTTTCAATACATTTTTGGGAGAAACCAAACCGGAAGAAAAGATTATAGGCGTCTCTTTATCCACCTCACGGATGCGCTTCACCATCTCATAACCATCCATGACGGGCATTTCTATATCCGAAAGAATGACATCGGGACGATGCTCCCTCCACATTGCCAATCCTTCTTCACCATTGGCAGCTGCCAACACCTCATAGCCCTCTATGATATCTTCCAATCCGCTCTGAACGATGTAACGCAGGCTGGGATCGTCCTCAACTAACAATAACTTTATTGTATCCATGTCTTTGATATGAATTGTATTAACTTCCGGTTGTATGCCACAAAAGTAATAAATTATTCGTTAACCCGAAGATAACATTGCGATATCATTCATTCTTATGCTAATTATCGCAAGCATGCTCTTCACAATAGGATATGCACAACAGACTTGCTCAACTGGCACATCTCAATGGTCCGGTACATATCAAGAAAGATTTAGGAAATCATTTTATCGGAAATGAAAACTTTGGCGGTCTAATCGTAGGGCCTCCACCAAAATCACCGCCGCCGCGTTTATCAAACACCACGTTGCGCAGAATCTCGTACATTATTCCGCCTACATCCAGTCCCAGCTTAAACTTCTCGAAGCGATAATAGGGTATCACAACGGGAACCGTCTGCCAACCTCCACGCATGGCATCGTAATAGCGCTGGGCACCGACCTCCATACCAAAACGTTCGGACATATCAAGAGACATCGTAGCACCATAACTATTAGTGCTCATCCCGTAAGAATTACCGATATCATACGAACCGAAGACATTGAAGGCAACCCGGTCGGAAGCACGATAAGTCAGCCTGCCCGCAGTACTGAAGGCTTGCCCGGTGATGTGAGACATATTTATCTTCATGGCATTGGCACGAAGTTGCAATGATAGCCGATCATTAAAGATATGCTGATATCCTAACGAAGCATTATTGAAACGCCCGATGCCCGGAAGACTGGTCTGACTCCCGGAACCGAATACCGCCCCATGAGGAAATTGCCTTAATACGCCTCCCGTACTATAATCGCCCCGGAATAGTGGAGAAGGATTTATATGATAGGGGATACGGAGTTCCTCTTTCAAGGAGAAAGAAGGTAAATCACCTAACTGTATAGGATTAATCAAAGGATATACAGTCTTTTCGGGAAGCAGGTTGACGGATGGAAGCTGAAATGCAGCTTTCGGCTTTATCAACATGCTATCAAGAGTGAAACGTGCACTATCTTCCTGTGCAGAAAGCAACTGCAAACCAGAAATGAACAGAAAAAATAATCCCCAACGAATTGGGAGCCAAGATATGCCAACCCTGCGTGTCATAATCTACCTCCTTTGTTTTTTTACGGACTCTGTATACAAAAATAGCAAAACCCTATCTGAATAACAAATAGTTGGGCACATTTCATCTTTACCAGCAGGCTTTTTTAACGCAAGGGGAATTGTAGCGTAAATTCACTGTAACTTCCTTCCACACTTTCTACCTTCACCATACCACCGTGGGCACTCACCACCTGCAACACATAATTCAATCCCAACCCGAAACCTGATGCACCCGTCTTACGACTACCGGAAGCAATCCTCTCGAACTTATTGAATATCTTATGCTGTTCGCTCAAAGGAATGCCAATACCGTTATCATGCACTCTGACAATGGTTCCATCCTCTGTCTTTGTACCTGAAAGAACGATCAGAACCTCTTCATTAGAGTACTTGACGGCATTGTCCACCAAGTTGGAAAGTATCTCACGCAGACAGAAAGCATCCGCATAAACACTACATCCTTCTTCACAATCAATATCGAAATGAACCGTCTTCGCCGCTTTCAACTGATACTTTTCCGCTATATCCCGCAGCAACGGTCTTAGGACAACTTCTTCTTTATGTAGTTCCAGTTCTCCACGGTCTATCTCTGTCAGCATTACTACACGATTGGAAAGTGTCAGCAGATGTTCGCACTCATCCCCCATCACTTGCCTGTAGCGGACCAGCTTCTCCGGCTTATCCGCCAACTTACCACCTGCCAGGATATGCGCTCCCATCATGACAGACTGCAACGGTGACTTCATATCATGTATCATGGAGTAAGTAAAGTCCTTCTGAAACTGTTCCAACCGACGCTGTGCCCGCAACATACGTATCTGAAAGAAAACACAGAGAGATACGAAAAGGAAAGCAATAAGCAGCGGCACCTGCATATACCAAGTGGCACTCATTATAGTACGTTGTGGTGAACGAACCACAGCAAAGATGCAGCTCGTACTATCCTTATCCAACGGAAACAACCGGGTAGTGATATCCCCGAAGTCAACAGCCGGACTACCTGTATAAAGTATCAACTCCCGGGACGGATATCTGATCCAATGGATATCCGCCCTATCCGGAAAACCTGTTTCCAAAAGCTGTTTTCTGAACACACTGTCGGCAAACTGCAAGGAAAACGGAATAGGCACACGGCTACGCAGACTGATCGTATCCTGTATATCATAAGCCATCTTCATACGGAAGCCTTCATCAAACTTATTGTAAAGATGCCGAATGGTAAGCAACTGTATCCGGTAGCGATAACCTTTCTCCAGATATACCTTATAAAGCTCGTCCATCATACGCAGCGGATAAGGGAGAAATTCTCCCGGCGAGCTATCCCAATTAAAATCAGGGTTAGCCTTAGTGAAAAGCGGATATCTATGTAAGTCTGCCTCCCGGTAGAAAGCCTCTTCCAATTGCTCCTCCGCCTGATACCGTATCTTTTGAGAGGTCGTGTAATACAAATATCCCGACCAGACAGCCAGCAACAGGAATACTCCCGCCAAGCTGACCATAGAAATTGCTTTAAGAGAAATAGGCCTGCCCGTACTTCTTTGCCGGATTTCTGCTTTGGCATGTGTCAGAGTAGCATTGGTTCTCTCAAAGAGTACGTTGCTTTGTGCCTCTATCTCTTGCCAGTTTTCTGTGGTTATCAAGTTCTTCATCCGGCTGACGGGATGTTTCATTTCTTCGGCCAACGTATAGAAGTCCTGTTGTTGTTTCTGCAAGTCATGCCGTTGGCGGAATACCGACTTCATCTGTACAATCAAGGCATAGACGGCCGTACCCAGCAATAGCCATGTAATGAATGACAGTAACAGGAGTCTCTTCTCCATCTCCTTGGCAGGGAAAGAAAGAATGGCACGGACAGCCTCCCCACGGGATTTAAAGGTAAAAGCTGTTTCGGAAGTAACAGCGGCAAAGTTACGGTTACTTACCTGAGGATTGGTAGTTGCCAGCACCTCATTTGTATTTACATTAATGCGCTCCACGGTCAGCGTCCCATCCATGTCTAACTTCCGCAACTTATTGTGCAACACGCTATCTATGGTGGCTAACGGAATTTCTTTTATTCCATACACACGTTGCAAAGCCTGTGCCGCCTGCTGGGAAGTACGCTTATTCCTTTCATCCCCATCCATCCGCTTGTATTTAGGATTGGGTGCATACGCTATGATAGCTATTGAATTATCAGGATAAGGAAGGTTGTTCACCAGATTATCCACTGTCTCCGTGAAAGACATCCAGAAGCACTTGTTCAGTGATTTCTCCGCTTCCTGCATCTGTGCATGAAAAGCATAAAGCATTCCGCCCAACTGTATCAACACAACAGCAATCAGACTCACCAGTGAAAGAGAGATGACAGTACGTAATTTCATCTTATCCGTTTATATTCGCCTGCAAAAATAGCAAATAACTATGGATCACGAAGTAATGCACTACTTTTTATATCGGACGAGAATGCGTTCTTTCCAGCCAATGGCAAGGCATGAGGAAAAGAAACGAACGGAAATCAGCATCTTACTGATTAAAAGAGGAATACAAAAATACATACAACTCTAAAAAAACAAGAGAGTTCTCCAGAGTCGTAAAAGTGTCGTTAACCTAATGATAACATTACGATAACATTCATCCTCATGCCCCTGCCCTATCTTTGCAACATCAAAAGTAACGAAATGTATAACTTAAAAAATAAAACGATTATGAAAGCTCTAGTATTATCAGTAGTATTCGCATTGACAGCAGTAGTAAACGCAGTAAGTGGCAACAATGTAAAAGACTTCGCTTACAACAGTGAGAAACAGGAAAACGGGGTAGAAACCCAGACAGTCTACAAAGTAAAAGAAGGCAAGTACCTGGAACGCCACCTGCAATACAACTACACACATGATGAAAAAGGACGTGTATCAGCAAAGGAAATCCTGAAATGGAACCGGGACAACAGCCGCTTTGAAAAGCAGTATTGCCTCAACTTCAGCTACACCGACAACGAAGTAAACGTGGAATATGTAGCATGGAACAGCAAAGCCGGTGATTACACAAATGTGAAAGCCAAAGCCGTTTATCAGATGAACGAGAATGGCATGAATTACATGGCTTACAACTGGAATGAGAAAAACAACTCCTGGAATCTGGTAACAGAACACAATGCAACAAATTGGAACAACGCTTTGCTGGCAAACAGATAATTACTCTAACAAGAATTCTCTCTTACAGTTTCCAATGAAAAACGCGACTGCCGCCGCGACAAATA
>USSR01000484.1 GCA_900557355.1 uncultured Bacteroides sp. | reverse complement strand
AGATGGTATTACTGGCAGCCGAAATTCTGTAATATGAGGGCCTTGAGCCTGCGAAGAAGTCATTTGTCAAACGCTCGAACGGTAAGCCGACAAGGACGACGGGGCTGAACACTAAATAACAAGAGAGTAAAGGTATTTCCGATTTATTCTCGCAGCAGGGAACCGCAGTAGCCATACATACCGAATAATTTTTTGTTCTGTGCAACAAAACGTGTTACATTTGCATCTATAGGAAAGGATACCGCAGCAGGTGCCCTACACCGGATGTATTACCTAAACACTGTACCCATGAAAAAGTTTGTTCCCATCATCATGCTCGGCCTCACTTGTCTTTTCGCCTCCTGTTCGAGCAAAGAACCGGAACCGGAGTGCAAACTCAAAGACTTTCCTTATGAAATCGAAAGTGTAGAGAAAATGACATTGATTGTCGCCTCCGAGAAATACCGGCACCCGGACATGGCAGATTGGTCGGAAGAAGAGTTGTATGCAAGCGAATATTGCTATATAGTCAAATTTAGAAATGATGACGATGAGTGGGCATATATTACTTGGCCTATCACAGACTTCCCTTATGAAAAGGGATACGAATATATTATTGAAGGTCTGTGCATAAACTATTTCTGGCAAGACGATATAGTAGTTAGAACTTTCCAATGCTGTAAGATTCTGTCCAAACAGAAGAAACAATCCGAAAATTTACCGCAATAATCATTGCCGATAAATGCAGAAAACGGAAACACCCCGCCAGAACAAATTCTGACGGGGTGTTTCAAATAACCCCTGTCGTTCACTTAATTTTGGGGAACGGTGATGAAACCTCCTTTGGTGAATACGGCCCTAATCCGCATGTCCCTCGTGATTTTTACAGGCCAGGGATTTTCCGTTGACAGCCTCTCTTCCGAATCCAAATCCAGCCAATGAGAGAATGTAAAACCGGCAACAGGAGTCGCTCTGAAATTAAGCGTAACATAAGATGTCACATTCATGGGTCCCGGTGATACCGTACCACCTTCTACAAACTGTAACATGCCACTGGTATTGACTATATGCTGCGATACGGAAGTTTCGACGCAATAAGTATTGTTCGATGTACCGAACCGGGCTATGATATTCCTGTCTCCGGTTACACTGAAAGTATAGGGATTCAGTGTAGACAGTCGTTTCCCGTCTTCATACCATCCGGAGAAATATCTGTTTTGCGCCGGAACAGCCCGCAGGACACAGGCCGACAAATAAGAGTAACCTTTATTTCCGGTTACGCTCCCCGAAAGGGAACATTCGCTCCTTGCATTGATAGTACAGACTTTCTTCCGATACATCTCGTTTATAGCCTGCACATCAAGGTCTGTCGGGGTGTAACTCCTTGAGAATGCAACCCCCTCTTTCGTCAGCATGACCGGTTTTGTCGGGTCGTAAACAAAATTGGGGTCTGTGATATATGAGTTGTATATCATCACGGAAGAGTAATCGAACGCGGCGGATGTTTTGTAGGCGCTTCCGCTCACTTTATCGAAATTGTGCCGTCTGTCCGGTTTGATATTGTCGTAATAGACGACGATATACTCATCCCGGTCGGCTCGGCATTGTTCGTGTTTAAGCCCCAGTGCATGGCCTATTTCATGGATGGCGGAACCTACACCCGAGCCGTTTTCGGATAAAGATAAGTTTTGTCTTCCTCCTACCATTCCTATTTGAGAATGATTCCCGTCTCCGTTGTATATGTGAATTCGATTCGGATAAGAACTGTCCCCCGTAACGTCGATAAAGACTAATCCGCACCGGGCATGCCATTCTTCCATTGCTTGAAGGGCATTGCTTTTTGTATGGGCAGCGATATTGGCATCCCATTCATAATAGACGATGCCGTCTGTCCACGGCAGGTTTAATATCAAACTGCGTGTTTGGGATGCTGTCAGTGCTTCGAGCTGCCAGTCTGCGAGCAGAAGATCTCCCTGCCAGAAGAACTCACCCGCGGGAGTCCGCTCTACACGCACCCCGTTCGGATACGTCCATAATTCATTTCCGTTACCCAAAGTTTCGACCTGAACCGAAAGTTTCTCTTCCTGTTGGGGCAGGACAGGTGTTTCATCGGTGAAATCAGAACAGACAGGCATCCATGCACACATCGCCAAAGCCAGAATACAGTATAATTTCTTCATAATTCAGCATTCAATTTAACAATCTTACATTAAATAGGATAAAGGATATGGTTAGTATCTGATAGAAGAGAGAAAAGATTGCCTGAATGCGTATTGAGATGAATCGAAGGACGTATTTTCTCTATCGGCACGAGGGGCAAGCACCTGCCGAATTTATCGATATGCGCTTCGATGTTAAATATAAGTAAGATTATTGAGTATGCAAACAGTTTATTGGGTTGCTGCAATGAAAGAGGTTGAATTTTAATTCTGAACCGCATCCCGAAAGTATTTGTCCAACTTTCGGGGTGCGGTTCATTCAGCCTCTTTATCGCTTCTGTATTTTCGGCGTTTTGCCGGTTATACGGCGGAATTTCCGACTTCCGCGCCGAAACGCATCATTTCCCGGCTTATTAGCTGTTCCGAAAATTTGGCATAGTGGCGGGTCATATTGACGTTCGTATGGCCCAGAATTTTGGCGATTACATCTATTGGCATGCCGTATTCAATAGCCAGCGAAGCGAATGTATGCCGTGCGCAATGCATAAGTAGCAGGAAAGCAAGCGATAACAGAAATGAGTAGATAAAACTTAAATGGTTGGTATTTAGCATATTTGCTGGATTCTGCCAAATGAGTAAAACGCAAAAAAAGGTGATTTGTAGTATTAGTTCAGTTACCAAAGCGTTAGCTGTCCAGTTACCGAAGCATACAGGTAACGCAATGAGGTATACAGAAGTTATCACGATGGGCTATTATTCACTGGTTGTCAATATTTTGCATATCAAAGAACGCTTATAAATTAGGTAATTTTGCAATTAAAGAATAAGCGTATGAAAGTAGAAAAATTCAAGGTGTTGCTCTACCTGAAAAAGAGCGGTCTTGACAAGTTCAGAAAGGCTCCAATTATGGGACGAATAACGGTGAACAACACGATGGCGCAATTCAGTTGCAAGCTGTCATGTACTCCAGAGTTATGGAATCCACGGGAGAGTCGGTTGAATGGGAAAAGTAAAGAAGCGGTGGAAACCAATGCAAAAATCGACAGGTTGCTATTGGCTGTAAACGCTGCCTTTGATTCTCTCGTGGAACGGAAAAATGATTTTAATGCAACGGATGTAAAAGAAATGCTTCAAGGCAGCAAAGATACCCAAATGACATTGCTCAAGCTGTTCGACAGGCATATCGAGGAAGTGAAATCCCGTGTGGGGATAGACATATCCCACCGTACACTTCCAAACTATATTTATACCCGTAACCGTCTTGCAGAATTCATAAACTGCAGGTTCAATGTGTCAGACCTTGCCTTTTGCCAGCTTAATGAACTGTTTATCCGTGAATTTCAGGAATATGTTGTAATTGAGAAACGACTGGGAGTCCAGACAGTGCGTCACTATCTGGCCATACTGAAAAAGATTTGCCGTATCGCGTTCAAGGAAGGACATTCGGACAAGTTCTATTTTGAACACTACCAGCTGCCAAAACAGAAAGAGACACTCCCGAGAGCATTGAGCAAGGATGATTTCGAAAAAATAAGAGATGTAGAGCTTACCGGCTGCCGCCCCGAACATTCTATAGTCAGGGATATGTTTCTTTTCGCCTGCTACACCGGGACTTCGTATGTTGACGTAGTTGCAATTACTCCTGATAACCTATCCAAGGATGATCAGGGAGCGACATGGTTGAAATACCGAAGAGGAAAAAACGGACAACTGTGCCGTGTCAAGCTGTTGCCGGAAGCCGTGGCTCTTATTGAAAAGTACAAGGATGAGACAAGGGCTACCTTGTTTCCTGTCATACCCTACCAGGCTTTGAAATGGTGTCTTACAAGCATCAAAATGAAAGTCGGGATAAAAGGCCGTTTGTCATACCACATGGGGAGACATTCGTTCTCGACCCTTATGACATTAGAAAACGGTGTGCCAATTGAAACTGTCAGCAGGATGCTGGGACACGCGGATATAGGTACAACCCAAGTGTATGCCCGTGTGACTCCCAAAAAACTTTTTGAGGACATGGACAAATATATCGAGGCGACAAAAGACCTGAAACTGATTCTGTAACTCATAAAATATTTAAACAATGCGAAGTACATTTTCTATTCTCTACTATATTAACCGAGGCAAGGTCAAGGCCGACGGGACAACAGCCATCATGTGCCGTATCACGATTGACGGCAAGAGCAGTGTATTTACTACCGGATATTATTGCAATCCTGAATGCTGGAATACCAAAAACGGAACGGTAAAAGATGGCAGGACAAACGGTCTTCTTGCGGACCTACGGGCAAGGCTTGAAACTTCTTACACGAACCTGTTAAAGGAAACGGGTATGATAACTGCTGAAATGCTGAAAAACGAAATAACATGTATAGGGACTGTTCCTGTAACTCTTTTGAAAACCGGAGAAGAAGAACGCGAAAGGTTGAGAATCCGTTCCGTAGCGATAAATTCTACCTCATCTTACCGTCAGTCCAAGTCTACTCAGGCATACCTGCACGAATACCTGCTTTCTATGGGGATGCGTGACATAGCTTTTGAAGACATTACAGAAGATTTCGGTTGGGAATACAAACTATATCTGAAGGGCAAAGGTTGCGGTGCGAGTCACATCAACCATTGTCTTACATGGCTGAACAGACTGATATATATTGCCGTTGACAGGGAGGTTCTCCGTTTCAACCCGCTTGCGGATGTACCTTACGAGAAAAAGCCTACAGGCAAATTGAAACATATAAGCAGGGCTGAGTTGCAAAGGATTATGGAGCAGCCTATGCCAGAAAGATTACAGGAACTTACACGCAGGGCTTTCATATTTTCCTGCTTCACCGGATTGTCTTACGTTGATGTTAAACGGCTCTATCCTTCACATATTGAAACGACTTTAGACGGAAGAAAGTACATCCGTATCAACCGTAAAAAAACGGATGTGGAGTCATTCATACCTCTTCATCCCATAGCTGAACAGATATTGGCTATGTATAACACAACGGATGAAAGCAACCCCATATTCCCATTGCCCAAACGTGACATGTTATGGTACTGCATACATGAGATAGGTATCGTGGCTGGTATAAAGGAGAATTTGAGTTATCACGCCAGCAGGCATTCGTTCGGTACTTTGATGCTTTCTGCAGGTGTCCCGATAGAAAGTATAAGTAAAATGATGGGACACACGAGTATTAAAACGACACAAGGATATGCCAAAGTAACCGATGATAAAATATCCGAGGACATGGACAAGCTGATGAAACGAAGACAAAAGCAAAAGGACAATCCCAGACAGTCGCCCGTTCCCTCTGCCGTCCATAGAAGTTAGTACAGACTCTATTGAAAGCGAAAAGGTCGGGCGGCTATGCCGTTTCTG
>USSR01000483.1 GCA_900557355.1 uncultured Bacteroides sp. | reverse complement strand
CTTTATCAGATTACGAAAGGCTACTTTCAGATAGTGTTTTATCATGATATTGTTATTTTATTATTCATTTTTGATAACTTCCGCAGGATTCTGTCGGGCGGCTTTCCATATGCGCCAGATGATGCAGAGTAGAATAATAATCGCCACTACAACGAAAATCCCTACATATACCCAACCGTTAATCGCAGTTTGTCTCACATACGTTTCAATCCATTGCCTCATAACCACATATCCCATTGGAAAGGCTATGACAGCAGCAATAATCAGCAATAGGAAGTATTCACGGAAAAACATCTGCAAGATATGACGAATTTGCGCCCCGTTCACTTTACGTATAGCAATCTCCTTTTGACGTTGCTCACATGATAGAGTGACCAATGAAAAAATTCCGAAAACGGAAATGAGTACACAGACCAATGACACGAAGCTCAACAGTTTCATCAGTGCATCCTCGGAGCGAAGATATTTACCATATTCCTCCTCCTCGCTAAACAACCGTAAATAAGCATGGGGAAATTCTTCTTTGTGGAGCTTTTCTATAGCTTCACGACATTCGTTCCAAGTCCCCTCTTTGAATTTAAAAAGGATACTGGCACGATTCAGGAGATATTCTTGTGCTTCGGGGCGTTGAAAGGCAATAAGTCCCGGCTTGCTTGTCGGAGAACGATAACTAAAGTTTTTCACCACTCCGACAACTTTGTATGCAATGTCCTGACGACCATTGGTGTTATTGCCGAAAGTCTTTCCTAAAGCATGTTTCCATCCGAATTTCAGGCACGTACTTTCATCAACCACAACTTCATTCTGCTGGCTCTTTTCAGATATAAATTCACCTTCCAGCAATTTCAAATCATAAAACTTAAAAAATTCCTCCTTTGCCGGCATTATGCCAACAAGTAGTGTTTTTTCTGTCACTTTGGGCAGCCCATCCCAATTTGTTATTTCTGCATACATCATCGGACCGGTTGGAATAATTGGAAAGTACGCAGGAGGTAAAGTTTCTGTTACCATAGGGAGAGCTTTTATTTTCTCTGCCCATTGATGAATGTCTCCATTCCACAATGCCACATTAGCCACATGATGACGTTCCATACCTAAATCCGTATTTTTCAGGAAATGTAGTTGCTTCATGATGACAACTGTGCAGAAGATAAAAGCAAGACTGACAATCAACTGTACGATAATACCTATTCTGCGAAATAAGTACGGACGGGCAGTAGCAACACTTCCTTTGATCGTTTCCTGCAATGTTCGACGACGAAAATAGGATAATGGCATCAGCGCAAACAGAAACGACAGGATGATTACTGCCAGAAGATATATCAAAATTTCTCCATAATATGAACTGGACTCTATCTGCGTAAAGTTCAGGAAGCGGGACATACTCATCTCCACCAGCAGCAATCCGCCGATCAGAGCAATACATAAAAGCAGCAATAATTCAATGGCAAACTGTACAGACAAAGCTTTATTGCTTGCTCCATTCACCTTACGAAGTGCCATTTCACGGTTGCGCATACAAAGGCGACTGATAAAAAGCGTCAAATAATTGAATAACGAACAAATAATCACCAGTCCGCCTGCTAAGGAGAAATAGAATATATAACTGAAAGAGATAACAACATCTGCTTTATCTACATAATCCGAATAGCGCAAAGCTGACATCCGGGTAATCAACAGATCGGAAAGTTCGCTCTCTTTCTCAATATCGTTGATGCAAACGGTGCTCATTTTTGTTCGGAATGCGTCTATATCTGTTCTTTCGCGTACACGAATAAGTAGCTGCTCATTTGAACTTCCCCACTGAGGAGAATGTCTTGCCGGAGCCAGTATATTATATGGAATATTGGAATGGTTAGACCATCCACTCACAATTGCTCCTATTTTACATACGCGTCTGCCTACTTCCACCTCTTTCCCCAATGCATCCTCTTCTTTGCTGAAGAGCCGCTTCGCAAATTCTTTAGTGATAGCAACTTCCTGACCATCACATTTCAGGAAGTTGACAGTACCTTTCAATAATTGTATATCAAAGAAGTTCATGAAAACAGAATCTGCGGCAATCATTCCGATCTCCTGCTCGGTATCTTCCATACGGAATTTTACATAATGTGCGGTAAAAGCGGTTACAGCTTCTATCTCCGGCATTTTGTCTTGCAAATATTTCATTAAAGGATATGGAGTAAATTTACTTGTACCGGGTTCATTGGCGTAATGCGCACGTACCAGATAAATGCGATCGGCTCCCTCATGAAAATTATCTCCATAATACCGACAGCGCAAAACAGGTAAAGCCGACTGCTAATCCGATAATACTAACAAGACTTTGTGTTTTATACTTTATCAGATTACGAAAGGCTACTTTCAGATAATGTTTTATCATGATATACTTTTTATTGATAGCTTGTGCTTACATACTAACTTCGGTCACCACCTGTCCATCAAACAGGTTTATGATACGGTCGGCATACCCGGCATCGTGTTGTGAGTGGGTCACCATGACAATGGTGGTTCCCTCTTTATTCAGTTCGCTCAATAGCCCCATCACTTCTTTACCGTTTTTGGAGTCCAGGTTACCGGTTGGCTCATCGGCCAGAATCAGTTTAGGGTTGGCCACGACGGCACGGGCAATGGCAACACGTTGCTGCTGACCACCGGAAAGTTGTTGCGGAAAGTGTTTACTACGATGAGTAATGGCCATTCTCTCCATAGCTGACTCTACCCTCTTTTTCCGTTCGGCAGCGGAAATACCCATATAAAGCAAAGGAAGTTCGATATTTTCGTATACGTTCAACTCGTCTATCAGGTTAAAGCTCTGAAATACGAAGCCTATCACGCCTTTGCGAAGACTGGTACGTTGCGACTCGGTATACCGGGAGACTTCCGTTCCGTTCAGATAATACTCTCCTCCTGTCGGGTTATCAAGTAGCCCCAAAATGTTGAGCAATGTTGACTTGCCACAGCCGGAGGGACCCATGATGGCTACAAATTCACCTTGTTTCACTTCGATACTGACGTTATTCAACGCCCAAGTTTCTACTTCTTCCGTTTTGAAAATCTTCTGTAAGTCAATGGTCTTAATCATAACTGTATTGTTTTTAGAATTATTAATTTTATTCGTTTTTGATTACTTCTGCGGGATTGAGACGTGCAATCCGCAGTATTTTAAAGATAATGGTAATTACTGTCAATAAGGTTACTCCCCAAAATATGCTTCCCCAATATAATATTCCATCATTAAAAAATACGGTGTACATTTGTTTCCACAGTTGCAATACCACGTAAATGAGCGGAAAGGTGATGGCGGCAGTCACCATCAGCAAAATCAGGTACAAACGTGCAAACAGCCAGATGATGGAACGTATTCCGGCTCCGTTCACTTTGCGAATGGCAACCTCTTTCTGGCGGCGTTCTGTATCGAGCGTAATGCTGGAATACACTCCCAACAGGGTAATGATGATGCTTACAATTGCAAAAAACGAGATGATATCTTTCAGAATATATTCCACTGCCTGCACTTCGTACAAATCATCCTGAAATGTACGTACTTGGGAAGAAATATTCTCCGGCAGCACTTCACGACGGATGGTTTCCATCCATTTCATGACTTCTTTTTGCTGTTCAGGGTAACATTTCACATAGCAGTGACCTATGTATTCAGAAGAATCATAAAGTGTGAAAGCATATCCGCCATTATGATTATGTACATCTGTTTGAAAGGGGGCACATACTCCACAAACGGTGAAATCACTGGTCTGGTCGTAAAAGTTCATTCCGATGATATCTTTCTTTTGTCTTTTCTGCCAGACTTCATCCATTACGAGATCCTTTTTTGTCCGGATCGTCCTGCCCTCCGTTATCGGAATATTCATAAAGGTGAAGAAATTCAATGGTACACACATTACATTAATATCAATCCAAGAGTTATCATTTCCTTTCTCCGTCATTAACAAGTTTCCGGATATTCCATGAGTATAAGATATATCAGATAACAAAATATCTTTCACACCGGCATGCTGCCTGAAACGTTCCACCATTTCCTGTTTTTCTTTATTCTCCAGAAATGGATAGTCCAGCGGAATACTAAGAATCGTTTCTTTATCTTCCTGACTTAACGTATGAAATAAGGTTTCAGTCACCTTTCCTGATTGCAAAAACAGGCTGACAGTCAGCGTTACGAATATCCAGCAAATAAAGAACTGGACGCCGAGCATAAAGTTACGTCCCCACTGTTTCCCGCGACGTTTTTGACCTCCATAGATACCTGTCTGTATGGAAGACCTGCGAATACGGACGGATACCAGCAGACAGACTGCCATGCAAAGCAATGCAAGAAAAACAATGTATTGCAGAATATGCTTTAATAGTGTTTCAGGAGGGAAAGTCATTGTGAGGCCTGGCAAAGAGAAATCCATTCTATCTCCAATTAGTTCGATACCCCATATCACCAAAAATGAGGATGCAAATACAATCATCAATGACTGTGTTAATAACAGGCAAAACAGCCGTTTCCAATCAGAACCAAGCATTTTCATTATAGCGTATTCCTTAGTGCGATTCAGGAAAGAGCCGATGAGAAAATGAAAGAAATTAATCAATCCGACCAACAATATCAATATGCCGACAATTCCGGTGACCCATCCCAGAATATAAATACCTTTCTCCTGCGACCGATCTCCTATATAACGGGCAACAACGGTATAAGTCTCGTTATATAGACTATAAGTATAGTCGCGCTTGGAAAATTGTTTTTCCAAACCGGTAATGCCAACCTGCGGAGATAACAAAACGTATGTCCGGGCTCCCGTTATATCGCGACGTTTCGGACTCTGAAAAAGTCCCTCACTGTCGTTGATAACCAATGCGTCGGTATGACACATAAAATTAAAATCATTGTTCAGTGGAAGATCTTCCATCACTGCTTGGATTGTGTACACAATACCTCCTGTCTTTGGTGTACTGTCCGGAGAAGTATAAAGCCGTTCTGTTAGAGTCAGGTGTTTGCCAATGGCAGTCTCCACCTGACCAAATATCTTTATGGCAGTGGACCGGCTTATAATAACCGCGTTGGGCATCCGGCTTGCTGTCTGCCAGTTACCAACTACCATTTGCGGAGTAAAGACTTTATTGTATAGGGTATCGACTTCTATAATTTCAAGATCGTATGGCAATGATTTATCCGGAGACAGTTCAACCTGAAAAGAGCGTTCACGGGGATATGCCATACAAGAGATCGCTTCCACTTCACCCATAGCCCAAGTACGGAGTTCTTCGGATAATGCTACTTGTGTGCCGGAAAAATAGTCGCCAGTCTGTTCATTATAGAGATTTAACTCGACTATGCGGGAATAATTGTCAAAGCAATTATTGGTAGATTCTACAAAACGACTGCAATACATACATATACTAAAACACAGTAGTCCTACTGCCAATCCGATGGTGGAAATTATATTCTGTGCCTTGTACTTCCACAAGTTTCTAAATGCTACTTTGAAATAGTGTTTAT
>USSR01000482.1 GCA_900557355.1 uncultured Bacteroides sp. | reverse complement strand
AATAATTCCGGACACCGTTTTATGCTCATCAATTCTAATCAACCGCGAGGGAGACAGCATTTTACGATTGCCCACGAATTATATCACTTATTTATAGAAGAAAAACCGACACCACATAAATGCAATCCAGGATACAGTAAAAATAAAGTAGAGCAGAATGCGGATATGTTTGCCTCCTCCTTATTAATGCCAGAAGCCGGAATTTGTCAGTTAATACCAGAAACAGAACTAAATACCAGAAACATTTCCATAGCAACGATTTTAAAACTTGAACACTATTTTTCTGTCTCTCGTTCGGCTCTATTATATCGATTATTAAATATTGGCCTCATATCAGAAAACACACGTACCCAACTTGCTGAAATAGGAGTAAAACACTCTGCAAGATGTTTCGGATATGATACAGCACTATACGAAGCTGCAAATGAGGGGTTGGTTATCGGTGATTTTGGAGAGAAGGCACGTAATTTATTCGATAAAGAAAAAATTTCAGAAAGCCATTATATGGAGCTACTCAGTAAAATAAGTATCAATGGAACACAAGAAAACGAAAATAGTACTCGATGCTGATGTAATTATCCATTTTATAGAAGCGGGTAACTTTTCACTATTGCCTGATATATTCCCCGAATATGAATATATAATATTAGACGTGGTTTACAATGAAGTTTCAAAGAACTCTAAAACAAGAGGTTTCATAGATAATTATCTCTGCTACTTTTCTAAATTAAGAAAAGAGATATTTTCTCCCAAAGGAGAATCTATGAAAGAGTATTTCTCGTTGCAACGTAGATTGGGGCAAGGGGAAAGTGCGTGTATGATTTATTGCAGAGATAACCAAGATGTATTAGGGAGTAGCAATTTAAGAGACATAAAAGAATATTGTTCCCAAAACAATATCACTTATCTGACAACCCTTGACTTTCTGTATTATGCTTATTGTAGAAAGAAAATGACACAACAAGAATGTACCGAATTTATGCAAGCTGTAAATGATGCAGGAAGTAAACTTCCTATTATTGATATAACCCAATATATATGTACCGTACAAATCTAATTGCACACAATTTGCACACATCTTAGGAAAATAGAAGAAAACAAGAGATATTATTTGAAAAGGAAATATTATCTTTGGGCTTGGAAATCAAGAGGTATGGATATGAAAAGAAATAGAATATAAATGATTGAAAATCAAGTGTTTGCGACTCATAATCTGGAGGTCCCTGGTTCAAGCCCAGGCTGGTCCACGAAGGAAAAGGCTGATTTCTAAGGAAATACAGCCTTTTCCTTGTAATACTCCTCTAGTTATAGGCCAGTTGTTTTAGTCGGTTTAACCTTAAATCAGCACAGTTGTTTCACTATTGTTGACCCCAATTAAGTAAATTAGAATTTACTCCTAAAAAGGATAATAAGAGAAAAAACTCATTTTATGAGTTGCTTATCATTCTAAACTTATTATATTTGCTCCCGTAATCTAAAAAATGAAAGGTGATACTAGAGAAACAACATATTGATTTTGAACAGATTTATCTTTCTTATTTCTCAAAAATGAAACGTTTTGCCCGAGAATATGTCTTGTCGGATGAAGATGCGGAGAATATAGTGCAAGATGTTTTCCTCGATTTCTGGGAGAAAAAAGAACTATTGCCATTACCTATCAATATCCTGGCTTATTTATTTACTTCTATAAAAAACCGATGCATCGACTTTCTCCGACATAAAATAGTGCAGAAAGAAATCGAAGATAAAATGCAAGAAGAGTATAGATTGACCCTACAAATAAAATATTATTCTTTAGGAGAATTAGATGAAGGGATTTTTGAAAAAGACGATGTAGAACAATTGCTTTCTAAAGCAATGAATTCACTCCCTGAAAGATGTAGGGAGATATTCCTGAAAAGTAAGCTGGAAGGCAAAAAACAAAAAGAAATAGCAGAAGAGATGAATATTTCAATTAATACAGTTGAAACTCAGATGGGGATTGCCTATAAAAAACTACGAAATGAATTAAAAGACTACTTTCCACTCTTTATCTTCCTGTATTATTTGTAAGCAGAATAAAAAAATGATTTTCTCTTAGCGGATTCTTTTTCTACATCCGTCTATATTGTGAATTAAGTCATAAAAAGATGGATGAACGTATACTAAAATATTTCCAAAATGGTCTGGAAGCCAATGAGAGATTGCTACTTCTTCGTGAGATAGAAAAAAACGAGGAATTGAAAAAACAGTTTGCCGAGTATCAGAATATGCAGGCGTTACTGAATTTATCTTCTCACACAGAAGATAAGGAAGAAGGAAAAACAGGCTATCAACATTTTCTGAAACGGATAAGAAGCAAAAAAATGCATATTTGGTTAGTGAAAACGATGAAATATGCAGCAGCAATACTCATCCTAATTATAAGTACATATCAGTTATCCGTTTGGCACATGTCACATCAGCTGCAAGATGACCTCCAAGCGCAAACCAATACTTTATATGTACCGGCGGGGCAACGTGCTTGCATAACTCTACAAGATGGTACTATTGTCTGGCTAAATGCCCAGTCCACCCTGATTTATCCCTCACATTTTTATGGAAAAGAGAGAATTGTTTCCATTACGGGTGAAGCTTTCTTTGAAGTATCCAAAGACAAAGAAAAACCTTTCATTGTGACTGCTCAAGATGCGAAAATACGAGTATTAGGAACAAAGTTCAACGTGTACAGCTATCCGGATACAAAACAAATAAAGACAAGCCTAATTGAAGGTGCTGTTCAAGTATTCTACAAGAGTAAACAAGTGATATTAAGACCTAATGAAGAAAGCATCGCACAAGATGGGAAGTTGACAGTCAGTAATATAAAAAATCCTGATATGCTGTTGTGGCGAAACGGCATTTACAGTTTTAACAATGAACGCTTGGTCGAGATTGTTCGCAAATTGGAATTATATTATGATGTCACAATCAATATCGCAAATCCCAAATTACAAGATATTTGCTATACGTGTAAGTTCCGTCAAAGGGATGGAATAGAAAAGATCTTATATACCATTCAGAAAATACATCATTTTAAGATTGAAATAAATAAAGAGAAGAACGTGATCACCTTGAAATAATACGATTGTTTAACCTTTAATATATTATCCATATGAAGACATAGAATTATATTAAAAAAGGCGACAAGTACACCACCACCTGTCGCCCGGAGAAAGTAAACACCAGAAAACATTTTTTTTAGTATTCACTCTAAATACAAAGATATGAAAATAAATCCTTTGTTATCACTCTTTATTGTCCAAAATCAAAGCTTTAAAGATTATTTTAGAATTATGAGAATCTCTTTATTCTTGCTATTCGCTTGTGCATTCCAATTACTGGCAGTAAATACGGAAGCACAAAATTCAATCATTTCCTTTCCTTCTAATTCTATATCTGTAGGTCAGTTAATAGAAGAAATAGAAAAGCAAACAGATTATTTAGTTGTATATAGCAATCGCGAAATAGATACCAATCGTCAGGTTACTATACAAAACAAATCTGCTAAGGTATCTTCGTATTTGAAAGAAACGTTGGCAGAAGTAGGAATTGGCTATAAATTCGAGAACGATTATATCATTTTATCGAAAAATAATAGTCTGTTGGACCGGATGCAGCAACAGGAAAAAGTAACAGGAATAGTGACTGACGTAAAAGGAGAACCGATTATAGGCGCAAATGTCAGTGTAGTAGGTAAATCAATAGGTACGATTACAGATATAGATGGCAAATTTGCCATTCAGGCTTCACAAGGAAACACTCTTCAGATTTCATTCATCGGTTATAAAGCTCAAACCACAAAAGTCACCGGTAAGCATATTGCCATTGTTCTACAAGAAGACATGGAAATGCTTGACGAAGTGGTTGTAATCGGCTACGGAACCGTGAAGAAATCAGATCTGACAGGTTCGGTATCCTCCATTTCACAAAAGAATATAAAGGATCAACCAATGACGCGACTGGATCAAGCTTTAAGCGGAAGAATCCCCGGTGTTGTTGTCATAACAAATTCCGGTGCACCGGAGCAGAGTACCCAAATCCGTATACGCGGTGCAAACTCCATTTATGGTGGCAATTCCCCACTTTATATTGTGGACGGAGTACCTAATACAGACTTATTCAACAATCTGGCTCCAAATGACATACAATCAATAGAAGTCTTGAAAGATGCTTCGGCAACTGCTATTTATGGTTCTCGCGGTGCAAACGGAGTAATATTAGTTACTACCAAAAGAGGAGCTGAAGGCAAGACAAATATCCATCTGGAGACAGAACAATCAATATCTACTATTGCTAAAAAGCTGGATTTATTAAGTGCAAGCGAGTATGCCGAATTTTACAATGAATATCGTCGGGAAAAAGGAGCAACTCAAGACTTCTTTTCTCAAGATGAAATCAACCAGTGGAAAAAGAATGGTGGTACGGATTGGCAGGATTTAATGTTTAGGACAGCTCACACCCAGAACTACAAACTATCCATTTCAGGAGGTATTCCGAAACTTCAATATTTAGTATCTATGAATATGATGGACATAGAAGGTATTTTGAAGGAATCGAAAAGCCAGAAATTCAGTTTAAGGTCTAACATAACTGCCGACGTCACTAATTGGTTGAAGATGAACTTAGATATGAATGCCGTAAGACGGAAAACAAATAAAAACGGTCCGCGTGGTGGAGTTGGAACCATTATAGCAGATGCAATTACCTATAGCCCTACTTTAAAATTGAAAGATGAAGAAGGAAACTGGCTGAGAGATAATATCAACTCAACCAAGGACAATCCTTATGGTCGATTGACTCAGGACTTGGATGAAAGCTACACCAACTACCTAGCTGCAAATCTACAGTTTATGGTGCAACTACCTGTTAAAGGCTTGAGTATGAATTTCCAGGGTGCCGCTCATTACAAAGACTACAAAAATCGTTGGATGAAATCCAATGCAAACGATTTACGTGCTCAGAACAATTCTGCAAACAATAATCAGAACGACAGTTTTGACTGGTATAATGTAAATCAAATAAACTATGTGAGAGAATGGAAAGACCATAAGTTGAACCTCATGGGAGCAATGGAGTTATCACAATCAACAACTACAGGGTTGTCTAATGAAGTCGCCAATCTAAGAACAGAATCCGTTGAATTCTGGAATTTGAGTTTAGGAAATATGAACCTGTTCAGCAATTCATTCTCACGCTCTTCATTGGTTTCATTTATGGGACGTGCTATGTATCAGTTCAAGGATAGGTATCTGCTGACCGCGACTATCAGACGGGATGGCTCTTCCAAATTCCAAGGTAAGAATAAATGGGGGAATTTTCCATCAGTTGCCGTTGCCTGGAGAATGTCAGAAGAATCTTTTATAAAGAATCTCAATATCTTCGATGTCCTGAAACTGAGAATGAGCTGGGGTAATACCGGTAACCAAGCTATTGGTGCTTATTCTACTTTAGGACTTTTAGCTGAATCAAAGTATGGTTGGGGAGGTACAGG
>USSR01000481.1 GCA_900557355.1 uncultured Bacteroides sp. | reverse complement strand
CACTTCTATAGCCTTTCTACATCCGCAATCGTTTTCAATGGACAAATATATATCATTTTTCTAACAAACACTAAATTTTATCTAAAAAAGAGCTTATTTCTTAGTTAAAGGGTAATGTTCGTCTGTTTTTCCGCTATGCTTTAGCACTTTTGCATCGATAAAGAAGACTATTTCTTCTGCAATATTAGTGATATGGTCGCCGGAACGCTCCAATTTACGGAAGACACTTACCAGGTTCAAACAGGGAAGTACAGTCTCAGGATGCTGGGCAATGTAGTCTGCTAAAACAGTAGTAGCTTCTGCATTGATTTCATCCAATAAATTATCTTTGGCAAATACCGAAGTCGCCAGATCCTGACTTTCTTCCTGAAGAGCTTTCTTGGCAAGTTCCAGCATAGCAAGTACCTGTCCCTGCATTTCTTCCAGGCGCAATCGTTTCAGAAGTTCCGGATCAAGAACCGGCTCCTTGCAATTCAGAACGAAGCGGGCAATACCCTCGGCAAAGTCACCAAGACGCTCCAGATTCGTATTGATCTTCAGCATGGCAAGCACAAAGCGCAGGTCGATGGCTACGGGATTGTACAAAGCAATGATATCTTCAACATCACTATCTATCTTCAATTCCAAGGCATTCACACGACGTTCGCGTACCAGTACCTGTTGCGCCAGTTCACGGTCAAAGGTCAACACAGCCTCCCCTGCCCTGTCGAGCTGGTTATATACTAAGGTCCACATTTCGTCTATTTCTTTTTTCAGCAAGACGAGTTCCGATTCGATAAACTTTACCATAAATTTCTATTTTAAGATTACTTGTATTATAAATTAAAGAAGACCTGCAGTTCCTGTTTATTTCTCCACAGAAAACAAATGCCTACCCGAAGCGTCCCGTAATGTAATTCTGGGTCTCCACTTTATCAGGGTTCGTAAATATTTTCTTGGTATCATCAAACTCCACCATTTGCCCCAGATAAAAGAACGCTGTCTTATCACTAACGCGCGCAGCCTGCTGCATATTGTGTGTAACGATAACAATCGTATACTGCTCTTTCAGTTCGTGAATAAGTTCTTCTACCTTAGCCGTAGAAATGGGATCGAGTGCAGAAGCCGGTTCATCCATCAGTAACACGGAGGGAGATACAGCCATGGCACGAGCTATGCAAAGACGCTGCTGTTGTCCGCCGGAAAGTGCATAGGCAGAAACTTTCAGCTTATCCTTTACCTCATCCCACAAAGCTGCCCCTTTCAGGGATTCTTCTACACGCTGGCGGATGAAGCTACTGTCTGTCACGCCATTCACGCGAAGCCCATAAGCTACATTCTCAAAGATGCTTTTCGGAAAAGGGTTAGGACGCTGGAATACCATACCTACCTTCTTGCGAAGTTCATCTACCTGAATATCTTTTCCATAGATATTCTCTCCATCGATATGAATCTCACCTGTCAGGCGGGTATTCGGGATAAGATCGTTCATGCGATTGAACAACCGGAGGAAAGTGGATTTGCCACATCCCGAAGGTCCGATAAATGCTACTACCGAACGTTCTTCTATCGACATGCTGATACCTTTCAAAGCATGGAAATCTCCATACCAGAAGTTTACATTATTTGCTTCTATTTTACCAATCATTTTGTTTACTGTTTTATTCCCGTTAGTTCATCTTTACTTTTTTCTCGAAATGCTTCCGCAAAGCATTCGCCAGAAGGTTTACCAAAAGGATGATTACGATTAAAACCAGAGCGGTGCCATAAGCCAGCGGAAGCTGGGCATCCATATCCGTGCCACTGGTAGAAATAACATACAGGTGATAAGGCAATGCCATACACTGGTCGAGTATACTTGTGGGGAGTTGTGGAAGGAAATAGGCGGCACAAGTAAACAGGATAGGTGCAGTCTCGCCGGAGACACGTCCCAGAGCCAGAATCAGCCCCGTAATCACATTAGGCATCGCCATAGGCAGAACAACGTGCCAGATAGTCTGCAACTTGGTGGCCCCTAACGCACGGCTTCCCTCACGTAGAGTATCGGGAATGGCTTTCAACGCTTCCTCTGTGGTACGGATAACTAAAGGTACACACAGCAATCCCAACGTAAGTGAACCGGCCAGGATGCTATCGCCAAATCCCATATAGTTAACAAATAAAGCCATACCGAAAAGGCCAAAGACGATGGAAGGTATGCCGCTCAGGTTGTTTGTCATCATTCGGATGAACCGGACTACCCAGCCTTTCGGCGCATACTCATTCATATAGATTCCACTCATCACTCCTACCGGAAAGGCAAACAGGGCACTGCCTATCATCAAATAGAATGTTCCGACAATGGCGGGGAAAATACCTCCTGCCGTCATGCCGTCCGTGGGGGCAGTAGTCAGGAACTCCCAGCTAATAACTCCCACACCTTTATATATAATGAAGCCGAGAATGGCAAAGAGTATCCCCACCACTGTCAGGCTCAGCAAACGGAATGTTCCGAATGCAATACGTTGCGAAAGATGTTTCCTATCTATCATACTTATTTTTCTTTTCTCTATAAGACATTATCTTTTCCGGGCTGACACAGCTTCTACCGTGAAGTTTATCAGCAAACTAATAAAGAACAGCACTACACCCAAAAGAAATAAGGCTTCATAATGTGCTCCCCCGGCAGGTGCTTCTCCCAGTTCCGCTGCAATCGTTGCAGGTATGGTACGCAACGGTTCCAGAATGGTATGCGGTATGACTGCCGCATTACCTGTCACCATCAGTACCGCCATTGTTTCGCCGATAGCACGTCCGATTCCCAATACCACACCGGAAGTGATACCTGATACGGAATAAGGTATCACCACCTTATATATGGTCTGCCATTGTGAAGCCCCCAATGCAAGGCTGGCTTCCCGCATGGCACGGGGACAGTTGCGCATAGCATCTTCCGTCACCGTTATAATCGTAGGCAATGCCATTATAGCCAATACGATGCTTCCCGCCAATCCACTTTCACCCACAGGCAGATTGAATACTTTCTGGATGAATGGTACAATCACAATCAGTCCGAAGAAACCATAGACCACCGATGGAATGCCACTCAGCAACTCAATGATCGGTTTCAGCAGATTACGTATCCTGGAATTTGCCACTTCGGACATATAGATAGCAACTGAAAGCCCAAAAGGCAATGCTATCAGGATGGCAAATAAACTCACCCACAGTGTACCGGTTATTAAGGGTAGAAAACCGAATTGTGCGGCAGGTGTAGCCGTCGGAAACCATTCCGCCCCCGCAAAGACATCTTTCACCGAAATGGTGTTATCCTGCAATAAGTGGACGGAATCCGGACGAACAATAAACTGTTGCGGTACAAAAGCAATAATGCCTGGCGTACGTTCCACCAGTTCGGTAATCTTTACTCCGGCATGTTCATAAGCTGCCCCCAGTTCTTCCTCGGTATAATACTGAGTGATATCTTCCAAACGGAAAAGCCGGATGGGCATATCCTGCCCCCCGACTTCATTCCAGTTTGTTATCTCCTCATCGAAAACATCTTTTATCTGAGCTGGGGTTAGCTCACTTACCTTATTATCTTTATTCAGTGCCAATACATATCCTTCTTCAATGACCCGGCTGTTGAACAGTCCCAACGCCTCGGAAAAGAGAAACAGAATGATGAGCACAATGGTGATGCTTGTTACAAAACCGCTACAAGCTAACACTCCTTCTATTATTTTCTCAAAAAGCTTCTTCATAAATGCCTATTGAATTTCGTATGCAAAGAAACCGCGTCGATGTTAAGAAAGTGTGACTAAGGTTTGAAAGAAATGTTTCAAACCTATTACAAAAGCGTTACAACCTCCAAAAACACAAGTTTTGTAATTAGATTGTAATGCGCAATTGTTTTATTTGCAATCAATAAACAAATAGAATAATATTTGGGTTCTATTATCACCCCATTTCAAGTATAATAAAATTCATTATAAATAGAATCAAAAACAATTTTGAATAAAATGAAAACAATAAGTATCATCCTACTCCTGACATTAGCTGTAAGCAGCCTACAGGCGCAACGCATCAAAGGCAGTGACACCGTACTGCCTGTAGCACAACAGACTGCCGAAAGATTTATGGGCCTCAATCCCGACGCCCGTGTTACCGTAACCGGTGGTGGCACCGGAGTGGGTATTTCCGCTCTATTGGACGGAACAACAGATATTGCCATGGCATCCCGCCCCATTAAATTCAGTGAGAAGATGAAAGTAAAGACAGCCGGAAAAGAAGTGGAAGAAGTGATCGTAGCTTACGATGCCCTTGCCGTTGTGGTTCACCCCTCCAATCCCGTAAAGCAACTGACGCGCCAACAACTGGAAGATATCTTCCGAGGTAAGATTACGAATTGGAAGCAAGTGGGTGGAGATGACCGTAAAATCGTGGTGTACTCTCGCGAAACATCTTCGGGTACTTATGAATTCTTCAAAGAAAGTGTTCTCAAAAATAAAAATTACATGAGCAGCAGCCTCTCTATGCCTGCCACCGGTGCCATTATACAATCTGTCAGCCAAACGAAGGGAGCAATAGGATACGTAGGATTGGCTTATCTTTCCCCTCGCGTCAAATCACTGTCCATATCTTACGACGGGACACACTTTGCCCCACCTACTATGGAGAGTGCTACAGATAAGAGTTACCCCATTGTGCGGCCTCTATACTATTATTATAACACAGAAAACTCCGAACAAGCAACCCCTCTCATTCATTTCATCCTTTCACCTGCAGGTCAGGAAATCATTAAAAAGAGTGGATATATTCCCGTGAAATAAGGATATACGAAAAAAATGTCTTACTTTTGTAGCTCGATTTTTAGATTATATACATACCAATTATGGCAGATATTAAGAGCGAAGAAGCAGGCGAAAAAAAGAGCCTCAACTTCATTGAACAAATTGTTGAGAAAGACTTGAAAGAGGGTAAAAATGGTGGTAAAGTGCAAACACGTTTCCCGCCGGAGCCCAACGGATACCTCCACATCGGACATGCCAAGGCTATTTGCCTTGATTTTGGTATTGCAGCCGATCACAATGGCATTTGTAATTTGCGTTTCGATGATACGAATCCGACCAAAGAAGATGTGGAATATGTAGAAGCTATCAAGGAAGATATCCAATGGCTGGGTTACCAGTGGGGTAATGAATACTACGCATCCGATTACTTCCAGCAATTATGGGACTTTGCCATCCGCCTTATTGAAGAAGGTAAAGCATATATCGACGAGCAGACTTCGGAACAAATAGCACAGCAGAAAGGCACTCCTACCCAACCGGGTATAGAAAGCCCTTACCGTAACCGTCCGATAGAGGAAAGCCTCTCCCTGTTCAAGAAAATGAATACAGGTGAAATAGCAGAAGGCGCCATGGTGCTTCGTGCCAAGATTGATATGGCAAACCCGAATATGCACTTCCGCGATCCTATCATCTATCGCGTAGTGAACCATCCGCATCACCGTACAGGGACAACGTGGAAGGCCTATCCGATGTATGACTTCGCTCACGGACAAAGTGACTACTT
>USSR01000480.1 GCA_900557355.1 uncultured Bacteroides sp. | reverse complement strand
TCAAAACCCCGTACACGGCGCAACAACGCATTTGCAATACGCGGCGTTCCACGGCTACGGGAAGCAATCTCTGACGCAGCCCTTGTAGAACAAGGAACATTCAGGATTCCTGCCGAACGGCGGATGATACCGCTCAGCACATCGTCATCGTAATATTCCAAATGCAGATTAATGCCAAAACGGGCACGCAAAGGCGCAGTCAGCAAACCGCTACGGGTAGTAGCACCCACCAGCGTAAACGGGCTCAGATCAATCTGAATACTCCGTGCTGACGGGCCTTTATCTATCATAATATCAATGCGGTAATCCTCCATTGCGGAGTACAGATACTCCTCCACCACCGGAGAAAGACGGTGAATTTCATCGATAAACAGTACATCATTCGGTTCCAGACTGGTAAGCACCCCCGCCAAATCGCCCGGCTTATCAAGCACCGGACCGGAAGTTACCTTAAAGCCCACTCCCAGCTCATTCGCAATAATATTGGAAAGTGTCGTTTTACCCAATCCCGGAGGTCCATGCAACAATACATGATCCAGTGCTTCGCCACGCAGACGAGCCGCTTTAACGAAGATACGCAGATTATCCACCACCTTATCCTGTCCGCTGAAGTCTTCAAAGGATAACGGACGAAGTGCGTTTTCGAAATCGCGCTCCCTACTGGTCAACTGATTATCGCGTATATCAAAATCTTCTCGTTCCATTCTATATTTACTTCTTTTCTTTGCTTTTATAAAAAGAATAGAAAACAAAATCAAAGCTGACAATCAGCCACTTAAACCTTTTCTTTTTCTATTTCTTTTTTATTTTTTTCTTTTTACCACTTATTTCAGTACATAACGTCTATCAGTACGAACCTCTTCTGTTATCAATTCCACATCCACCATCGAATAAACCATCTTCCTCAACTCCTGTAAATCGACTTCCGGTAACCGACCCGCAATCTCCTAAATCTTACTTTTAGGATGTGCTCTCAAGTCTTCCATGATTAGAGTTCTCAGCACATTGCCGTATTTGTTTACGAAACAAACCATTCGGAAACTCATACGAATAAGTCAACTCAACAGCCTTCTGTTCTATATCAAGAAGCAGCTCTTTAGGATAGTTCTCTGCCAACTCTGCATCATCCATCTGCTTGACATGCTGACGCACACGGGATGATTTACGAATATCATCAATACATATTTTGGTTCTATTGAGCAAAGATAGTACAAACTGATGAACCCTATCTATTTTTTCACTTAATTTCTTTTCTCACTTCATCATTCCGTCATTCTCCGCTTGCTTATGCAGAAAAGGAACCCTACCTCTGAGGCTCACATGCAATCACAAATCATGAAAAAAGACTGCACAAAGAATACTTTCCCATGCAGTCTTTATCCCCAATGAGGCTTATTTTTTTACTTAAAATTCTTGTAGTTCTTGATGCACAGTGACTTCATACCGCAACTTTTTGTTTTCTGCAAAATAACTAATTTATTTTGAGATTTCTATATTTACTCAAACCAATCATTCTTCGTAAACCAAATAAATCTCATTCGTGCTAAAATTAATCTCCCAATTACCTTTCTCACACTGTTCCCATTGATATTGATCTGACATACGATCCCACCAATCCTGAAATTTCCTTCCCGTCTCTCCCAAATCTTTCACCAGTTTTTCATATAACATTTCATTACTACCTGTTACGATTCTGGCCAACTCATTCAACCCATTCCGGCGTTCAAAGAAAACCTGAATCTCAAGCTTCTCTTCTTCTGTCACTGCTCCTATCAATTTTTTCATAATCATATCTCATTACACTTTAATATTTCTTTCTCACATCAAACGGATCCAAATAATCTATTTCCATTATTTCCCTGCCTTGTAAAAAACGCCCCGATTTACGTATCTCCTGCAACAAATCACGCGAAGCATTACGTTCCAGATGGGCAGTCACGCATTGCTCATGTGAAGGGGTGTTTACTTCCAAAGTCATTTTTCTATTCAGCCAAATACAACGCTTGCATTGGTATGCATCACAATGCCTGCATAACGGTGCATGGCTCATACGATATAACTGAGAATTCCTGATATCAAGCCCATTTTCCAAATCACCAATGGAATAGCCATCACTTGACAGGTAGAAAGCAGGACAAACATAAAATTTCCCATTCGGAGCAAGCGTTATATTCTCCCATCCGGCATTACAGTTATTCATACTATCAAGCAACATACGGTCAGTCAGCAGGTTGAATTGGGGGATTGTCTCCTCATTACAAAAATCTTTTAACTGAAAAGCCAGTTCAGCCAACACAGACTTATACTTATCAAAGTCAGCCTCTGTAAAAGTATCCACATCAGTCAGTATTATATTCAGGCGAGCGACATGAATCAACATCTCTCCCACTTTCTCATAATGACTGAAAAAATCCTCTTTCTTCGTTCTCAGTACGTAGATCTTATCCCTGTCCATCTTTCGACCTTCCGGATTCTCCCAATAATCCCCAATGATAATGTCCGCTCCAGCGCAACAGGCAACAGGCATAATTTTACAATGCTCCGTCGTTTCTATGATTTCCTCATATTTCTGGGGTAATTTGTAATCAGGATAAACAAACTGAACCATCAGATTCTCTTTCATTGCCAGAAGAATAGCGGCCCGCAAATCCTGCAAACTGATTAGCTTATATTCCGTCTTCGGATTCTCATAATGGCAATAGGGCGTACTGGTGTCATCCAATAAAACAATTAAATATTTCAGCATGGTTCGCCCTCCGATTCCATTTTACGTAAAAGCCTGTTCCAGTAATAATTATTAGCCCTTACCCGTGCCTTGTGCATTTTACAGATAGCTGTAGAACGCTGGTAAATGGTAGAAGTATCGGCAGCATCGTAGTTTTCTCCCTGACACCATGCGCATCCACTTGCCACTTCACAATCTATGCACTCTTGTGTACTTTGCGTACAACGGTCCAATGTCAAGAAAGGCCGCAACTTGTTCTTATCAATGCCATCATGAATATTACCAATAATCCAAGCTTTCTTATTACGAAGGGAGTATTGCGCAAAACGGGTACATGGGTAAAAATTTCCCATTGCATCTACAGCCAGCATCATGCCCGCACCGCACCAATTCTGATTCTGCAACTTACAATCCAACGGTTTCCCTAAATGCTCACCAAAAAAAGAACAAGAATAGTCCCGATAATAACCATTATCAATGATAGCATCCGCCAGCATCAGCAGTTGTTCTTCAAACAGCCTGTCATCTCCTGCTTTCCATACATCTTCAAACACACAGTTAATGTTCACTTCATGAATGCCCAAAGCATAAAGATGAAGAACACTTTCCTTGATATAAGGAATATCGGCACTACTGATGGTCACTTTCGTACTTGCATCAGGAAACTGCGACAACCATAAAGGAATGTTACGCACTACATCTTTATAAGATCCCCGTCCGCTTGCTTTATACACACGGTTCAGGTCGTGCTTCATCTCCGTACCATCAATTGTAATGCCAATACTGAGATGTTCCTTATTTTTTAAGATAAATTGCTGTACCTTTTCTTCATGGTAATTGATGCCATTTGTAGAAAAGCTGAAGCGATAAGCGCCAAACCAATGATGATCTCTTTGGAATTGTTCAACCTTGATATAATCACAAATCTTATCTATCAGGTCTATTTCCAGAAAAGGCTCTCCGCCTATGAAATCCCATACCACAGACTCTTCGGGAAAATCCTCTTCACGTTCTAATACATAGTCAATAGCTTGTTTGGCTACCTCCCAAGGCATCCGCTCTTTCGAGTTTTTACCTACGAGGTAGCAATATTTACAAGCGAGTTGGCAGTCTTTCGTGACAATAAAAGTGATATTCTTTGCCATTCCGGACTTCCAATCTACTTCTTTCTTCTTGATTCCTTTCATTTTTAAAAGATAACGAATACATACTTCAACATTAGTATCGATTGTAACTCCGGCACCCACCCCGGCATCCCGTTTGACATCCAAACATACAAGTACCCTTGCACTGTCCCAAACAGGTTGAAACACATGCACCACGGCAAGTATCCAGGCAACTTTTTGCACAATCATTGGCACAGGCAGCAAAGCAGGAACCAGAGCAACTATTACCACATCCTGAACAAGAAGACTTAGCAGAATCCTCACAACCATCACTGCAACCTTCTTTACAGCCATTGCTGCAAGAAGTGCTACAATCAGAACAAGAAGATTTGGCTGTATTATCACAACCACTGGAACAGCCTTCTTTGCAACCATTTTTCACCCCACCTCCACAACCACCTTTCGATGTCCCTACGCAGCTGTTACTGCAGGTAGAGCCACAGCCACTCTGTGCTGTTCCCATGCAACTGTTATTACACCCTAACGGTTCATCATCCTTGCTGCAACTATTCAATATAGGAGCAATAGCAATAAACCCTAAAAACGGAATTGTTTTCTTGATGGCTACTTTAAAAAACTCTCTGCGTGATATTTCCATAGCTTCTTTTTTATAATAAATCAAGCACTTTTAAATGTTACTCTTTCTATCATTATATGATAACAAACATTAGTTTCCAAATTAGTAATTCGAACATCTGTTGCGGTATTAAAATAATAACTTGCATATGGCCATGAATTTTCAAATAATGCCTTATCTCTCATAAATGTAAAACTTCCAGTTCCATTTTCTAAATATATAGAAGCGGAGAAATCTCCCGTTTTCTTGAAAGCACCTCCACCTATTGCCTCTACTAGATATGTTCCTTTTACTTTTATATCGTAAGTATATGTTAGATAAAGCCGATACCATTGCCTATAGCTAGGAGTGTACTCAACATCTGATTTTTCACTTCTAAAAGATGCTTCACGAACTACTGAAAATTCCTTCCCTACCGTCTGCACCGACACCTCATCATCGTAATACTCTATCTTTGAGCCTACACGGCTGTAAGCCCTTAGATAATAAGTAGTACCCTTAATCAAGTCTGTTAACGATAATCTCAACTTTCCATCACTACCTACACTTGCCGTAGTAACATTATCCGTAATCTTAGGGTTAGGTGACGTTCCGTAACATATATCCACTTTCTTTACCCCACTTGGAGCAACAGATGTAAGTACCGCCTTATCTTCATATATATCTGTAGGTTCAAAATGTGTTTTAATAATCCCTGATGTGGTGAACATCCCTTGATCTCCATAATAATATTCCCCGTCCAATTTAGCATATATACGGACATAATAAGCTGTTTCGGGAGTCAGTTCATTCAGTGTGTATACGATCTCATTCCCCGAAAGAGAAACTTTAGTGGCATCAACCGTCGGCATTGATGAAGTGGAATAACAAATACCAACCTCATCCATTTGCAAACCATACGTCGTAATTGTTCCTGAGATCTGTGCCGAAGATGAAGAAATAGAAGAAATTTGAGGTACTGAAATTTCCACGGTCACTGCCGTAGTAAACATAGCCTGGTCGCCATACTTAGCCGCACCATCCACAACAGCATATATGCGGACATAATAAGTAGTATTTGCTTCCAGCTTG
>USSR01000479.1 GCA_900557355.1 uncultured Bacteroides sp. | reverse complement strand
CTGTTTGCGATCGGCAGGTTTTAGAGCGATCTCATCATAAATGAAAGAGTCATCAAAACCTATATTTTTGGCATCAGTCTTATTGTTTCCGTAATACATTCTCTCCAGTCGTGCCCAGTAGATAGCGCCGAGGCACATGGGACAGGGTTCGCAGGAAGTATAAATTTCGCATCCGCTGAGGTTGAAAGTACCCAACTTTGTGGCTGCTGCACGAATAGCACTGACTTCTGCATGTGCCGTAGGGTCACATGAGGCTGTTACGCGGTTCGTTCCGGTAGCTATAATTTCTCCATCTTTGGCAATCACAGCACCAAAAGGGCCGCCACCATTAGCGACATTCTCCGTAGAGAGTTCGATCGCTTTTCTCATTAATTCTTCTTTGGTCATAATGAAATGATTATTTTTTTAGTGTTACTGACAAAGATAACAATGTTTTTTATATTCTCCAAGATTGTGAACCTGATTACAGGAGACAACTAAAATCATCTCCTGAAATGAAAAAGAACGTCCCCTGAAACAATTTACCAATACCAACCTATGCCTATAGAAGCCGGGTAGAGTTCAGGGCCTTTGTTCTTTTCAAACAAGGAAGTTAGTGCAAAACGGGCATTGAATCCCAGGCAACCGTAACCGGCTTGCAACAACAGGTTCATTCCAAGTGGATGGGTGTTCAGTTTATCGCTCAAAGTGTGTTTCTTATTATCATATTTAGCTCTGGATTTAACTCCCACACGCCATTCTATTTCCGGACCGGCTGCAATGAAAGCACGGCGGCTGCCAAATTTGGTTTGCCACTCCAGGCTGACAGGGAGGCGGAAAGCCCAATAGCGCAGCCAACTCTTTTGATAATCTACATCGTCGGCTTGTCGGCAAACAGTGATGCCATCGACTTTTTCGAAGCCATAGTTATCATCTAATTTGTAGACGATGCGTGCAAGTCCGAGAGTCGTAGTTAATCCCCAATGATTGTCTCGTGTAATAGCTACGCCGCTATTGAACAGATTAATTCCCCATTCCCAAGACTTAGAGCCAAGTTGCGGTACTTTGGCAGAATATTGGAATGTGCTGCTTGCCAGTTTGTTGAAACCGAAGTAAATAGCAGGGTAGTGCGGATCAAAGCGATAGTAGCCTTTCTTTTTCTTCACGAAAGGTACGGAAACTGTGGTGGTTCGCTCAATGCTGCGTCCGTCCAGATACACACCTTCAAATACCTGAGTATTTTCTATGGTGTCATTTTCAGCTTTCGCTTCATACATTTTTACTTTGATTTTACCATCACGTTCTTTAATAACCACCTTCCGTCCGTTGAGGTAGAGGGTTGTGTCTTGCGGGATGCTTTCTTGTGCCACGACTGTCATTGAAGCCATGATCAGAAATAAAAAGAGTATTCGTTTCATAAGATTTATTATTTGTGATTTATAATTTTCAATATTAGTCTTTACTGAATATCAGTGTAACAAGGTCATCGCTGTCTATTTCTCCTTCGATATAGATAAGCGTAGCTTCGCCTTTCTTTCCGAGTCGGAACAATATGAATCGATTGGTTTTGTCTTTTACCGGAGGCAGCTGATAGTATCCCGATTGAATACGTCCATCTGTGATTACCTCTTTGATCTTTTTGGCATATTCCCGATCGGCTTCCAGACAACGGTAAATGTCAGGTAATGCTTTTTCGGCTTTCGACAGCTTTAGGCTTTGGTAATGGGTTATGTCCCATGTTTTGGATAACATCTTCGATAATTCCACATAAGTGGCCCCTTTCTCGTTACCGTATTTCTGAAATACGGAAGCTATTTGTAGCCCCTTTTGGGCGTACATACCGGTGCTGAGTAGAAACAGCAGGCAGCATAGCAGGGTACGAATGAGCTTTTTCATAATCATATCTATTGATTTTTATTATTCAAACATCAGGTCAAGTACTTCATCTTCCGTAGTCCGCATATCGCGGAAAGCGGCAAGGGCTTGTTCACGTACAAGGTTCTCATCGGTGTATTGTTTACCGTCAATGATGACATAGTTATCCGGAGTGGCATGAAGATAACGTTGTGTACCTGCAATACCGATAAGTAATAATAGTCCGGCAGCTATTCCCCCGGTCATATAAATGAAGCGTCGATGGAAAGAGAGTTTTTTAGCAGGGATACTTTCTTTCCGGAATGCTTTTGCTTCCTGGTCCAGGCAGGCAAACAGGGGACGGTATACTTGTAGGGATTCCGGTATGTTCTCTTGTGTGAAGAAACGGCGCAGTTCGCGTTCCTCGTTACATGAGGTCTGTCCCTCAAAATAGCGATCTATTAATTCTTCTATCTTCATGCTTGTTTCCTCCTTATTTTTTCTTGTATGGTTTGCATGTAAATTTCCCTCACTTTCTTCCGTGCTCTCGACAGGTTACTCCGGATAGCCTCCGGATTACAACCTGTGATGTCGGCAATTTCTTCTGTTTCGTACTCTTCGATATCCTTCATCCGCATGATGGTACGCTGCAAGGCAGGCAGTGAATTGATAATCTCGTGCATCAGACGGATTTCGTCTTTTATCTCAAGCAGCCGTTCCGGTGTTCCGCTGGGGGTGGCATCTTGCACATATTCCAATGGTACATTGGTTGTATGTTTAGTACGCCACATATCCATACAGAGATTATGTGTCATGGTCATGGCGAATGCTTCGATACTTCGGTACTGTTCCAGTTCAAGCCTTTTATTCCATAGCTTGAGTAGGACTTCCTGTACGGCATCTTCTGCATCGTCCGGACTTTCGGTCAGCTTCCGCGCATAATTCAATAGCTTATTGCGGAGGGGTAGAACGGATATTTTAAATTGTTTGAGTTCCATTTACATAACTAAGACGAACGTGTAAGACGAACGTGACATCAAAAATAAAAAAAAGTGTTGCGCAAAGCAATTTTTTATTTTGCTTTGGCAACACCTACTTTTTTGAGAGAATATGAACTACTGCTTAATGATCTTTTTGGTGTGTCGTTCACTATTCAAAGATTGGTTGGCAAGACAAAACTAAGGATTTGAAACTGGAGGGTAAAAGAAAAAGGATGAACTCATGACTGAATTCTGAAAACTGTTAGAATAATAAAAATGGCCTGTAATTTCTTGAAAGAGACTACAGGCCATAATATACAATCTGTATATTTAATAGAGAACCTATTGATTAATATCCGTAATTCTGTGGATTTGGATCTGCCGGTTCCAGTCGGTCTATATGTTTTTGTGGAATCGGACGGAAACGATGGAAGGGTTGGATGTTTTCTGCAGCAAGTGCACTGCGTTCTTTTATTCTTGCTACAAAGAAGTCGGCTCCGTTACGTACTAATTGTTCGAAACGGTGTAATTCACCTTCCATTTCGCGGCCATATTCATCCAGGAAGAATATAAGCTTCTGATCATCGTCCATTGTGCTCAGGAAATCCGCTGTTACTTTCATATCTTCTACTGTGGATTTACTTATATTAGCTATGTTACCACCATCATATTTGTAGAAGTTTGGAGTTTTCTCTTCACCTTCCTTCCATGCAGCGCGCTCACGTACTATATTCAGTGCAGCAGCAGAATTGGTATAGTCTCCTTTTAAGGCAAAAGCTTCGGCTAACATGATATATGTTTCCGCCAAACGATAACAGAAATAGTCCCGATAACCGGATTGATCGTTGGCAGATGTACGCCGGCTATCCAGATACTTAATCAGACTGGGATAAGTATTACGAATACCATCACGATCGCTTCTTTCATTCAGACCTGGGCGATTGATTGATTGCATTGGAATATACCAGTATGGTTCTATGGCGCGGGCAAAAGCCAATTTTTCTGACTTGGTTCCTTTAGAAAAACGTTTGTCGACATCTTCCATTGAAAAGACGATAGCTGTGTCACCGATAGCATAGCGCTGATTACCGACCGTTTCTCCGATACTAGCAGGGTCGAAATTGCCTGTTGCATTAGAAAATGTTGTCCAAGTAACATTAGGTGCCTGATTACAATAGTATACCCAGATGTGTGATTTATAAAGTCTTGAGTCTATCAGTTTACCATGCTTATTGCTTGAATAATACTGTGGTCCATATAATCCGTTGTCTTCATACAGGAAAGGAGTTGGAGAAGCTCTTCTCCAGGGTCTACCTGTAATCAAATCACGTCCGATACCGTTACTTGTTCCCCATTTAACACTTTCAGTGCCGTTTCCGTTTGCAGTGGTCATAGGCATGCCTTCTGCCTGGGTGGTAAACATCATATGAAGCCAGTTACCTCCTGTATTTACATAAGTTGCCAGTTGATTGTTATAAAAGTGATCTGTGGAGAATTGGATATTGAACAATATCTCAGAACCAGCATAATCATCGGGAGTCGGACCTCCGGTTTTGGGATTGTATCTCCAGAGGTCGGAATAATCAGAGGCTAATTCATGTAGACTGCCGCTTCCGGATTCGCTACCAAAATGACATACGGCACTTGCGTATTTAATTGCTTTATCCAGATCTGTACTTTCTGCACCACGGTCTTCGTTCATATGGCTATCCGATTGACTTCCTGCCCACTTCTGGCTATAACGGAACATGTATGCTTTGGCTAATAAATGTCCGGCAGCTCCTTTGCTGACACGTCCGTAATCACCTGTCACTTTACCTTCAGCATCTGCCCACGGTAACAGATTATAAGCATCTGTAGCATCTTGAATGATTTGTGCCCAAATCTCTTTCTGCGGAGCACGTGTAAAATTGAAGGTCGGTTTATCTATAGGTTGCAAAAGTAACGGACAGTCACCATAGTGTACTACCAGTACGGAGTAATAATAAGCACGCAGAAATTTCAGCTCACCTTCGCGTATGCTTTTTATATCTTCTTTCATATCTTTGTTTGAAGCGATGTACTGTAATCCCAGATTGGCACGTGCCACACCGTTATAACAATCCGTCCAAAAAGAGGAGAAAGTTTCATTAGAAGGGTTCATTGTAGATGTGTAGAGAGCAAAATCAGTACCGCCATCCCCACCAATGGTATACATATCCGTACCAATCTCCTGGAAAATGATACCCGAAGGCGTATTGGAGGTGGAAAACATGCCGCGTCCATTTTGGTAACATGATGCTACAAGAGTTTCTATGCCATCGGCTGTTTCATAGTAACTATAGTCTGTATTATAGCCTTTTTCGTCTAAGAAGTCAGAGCAGGCAGCTAAACAGAAACCTAATGCTCCAATAATAAATGTATGTTTGATATGAGTTTTCATTTTTATGAATTTTAATGGATTAGAAGGTCAAATTTATACCGAAGATATAATTCTTCATCGTAATTGGGTCACTGTATTCTTCTTGCTTGCGATCCCATGTTCGTCCAGCTTTGACGGAGCCTTCCGGATCATTGTTAGGATAGCTTGTAAAGGTAAACGGGTTTTGTATTTGCACATAAAAGCGTGCTCTTTCCAGTCCTAAATATTTAATGATACTTTTAGGAAGGCTATATCCCAAAGTGATGTCTGAAATACGAACAAAGTCTCCTTTGTTATACCAGTAGGCTTGTCTGTTAGCTTGATCGGCATCT
>USSR01000478.1 GCA_900557355.1 uncultured Bacteroides sp. | reverse complement strand
GCTAAAGGTGATGTACTTGAAGTATCCTATATCGGTTATGCCTCCCAAACAATCACGCTTGCCAATGCCCAACCTCTTAAAATAACCTTAGGAGAAGATACACAAGTATTGGATGAAGTTGTTGTTACTGCATTAGGTATCAAGCGTGCAACCAAGGCGTTAAGTTATAATGTACAAGAGGTAAAAGGTGATGAATTGACAGCTGTTAAGGACGCCAATTTTATGAATTCATTATCAGGAAAGGTTGCCGGTGTTCAAATTAATAGTGGTGCAACCGGTGCTGGTGGTGCCACACGTGTTGTTATGCGTGGTATGAAATCTCTGACTAAAGATAACAATGCATTGTATGTAATTGATGGTGTACCTATTTTTAATACAGGAAAAAGCGGTGGCGAAGGATTATTTGGAGAAATGGGAGGATCAGATGCTGTTGCTGACTTAAATCCTGATGATATTGCTAGTATTAGTATGATGACCGGTCCTTCTGCGGCAGCATTATATGGTTCTGCTGCGGCAAACGGTGTTGTTTTAATTACTACTAAAAAAGGCCAAACAGAGAAAACGACCATAACAGTATCCAACAGTACTACTTTCTCTAAAGCATATATTATGCCGGATATGCAGAACCGTTATGGTACAAGTTCCGGATTATTCAGCTGGGGAGAATTGGCAAACCGTCGATATAACCCATCTGACTTCTTTGAAACAGGATCCAATGTTATCAATTCGGTAGCATTATCTACAGGAAATACCAAAAACCAGACCTATCTTTCTGCTTCTACAACTAACTCCGGTGGAATTCTTCCGAATAACTCCTATAACCGTTATAATTTTACGGCACGTAATACCACCCATTTCCTGAATGATAAACTTACTCTGGATATCGGTGCACAATATATCGTTCAGAACAACAAAAACATGGTTTCTCAAGGACAGTATTATAACCCTCTCCCATCACTGTATCTATTCCCTCGTGGAGACAACTTTGACGAAATTCGTTTGTATGAACGTTATAATACTAACTACGGCTATATGGAACAATATTGGCCTTATGGTGATGCAAGTTTGTCATTACAAAATCCATATTGGATACAAAATCGCATCAACCGTACTTCCAACAAGAAACGTTATATGATGAACGCTTCTTTGAAATGGCAGGCTGCAGATTGGCTCAATGTTGTCGGTCGTGTCAATCTGGACAACTCCGACTACCGGAATAAAAACGAAAAATCTGCTTCTACATTAACAACATTCTGTGGTGTAAGCGGTGGTTTTGAAGATGCCATGCGTCAGGAACGTTCTTTATATGCCGATTTCCTGGCTAATATAGATAAAACATTTGGTGATTTTCATTTAACAGCCAATGTTGGTGCTTCCATATATCATACTTCAATGGATCAGTTATATATTGCAGGTGACCTGGTTATTCCTAACTTCTTCCAGATCAACAATATTAATTTCTCCGCCAACTATAAACCGGACCCTACCGGATATGAAGATGAAATTCAAAGTATTTTTGCCAGTGCTGAATTAAGTTGGAAAAATCAACTGTATCTAACCGTAACCGGACGTAATGACTGGGATTCAAAACTTGCATTCTCCAAACAGAAATCTTTCTTTTATCCGTCAGTCGGTTTATCGGCTTTATTATCAGAAATGGTTAAACTGCCCGAGGTGATCTCTTATGCTAAAATACGCGGTTCATATACAGTGGTAGCCTCTTCTTTCGATCGTTTCCTTACTAATCCGGGTTACGAATACAACAGCCAGACACATAACTGGGCGAATCCGACCGTTTACCCGATGGACAACATGAAACCTGAAAAGACTAAGTCCTGGGAAATCGGTTTGAACTTGAAATTCTGGGGAAACCGTTTCAATTTAGACGCAACTTACTATCGTTCTAACACACTGAACCAAACATTTAAGGTAGATATTCCCTCTTCTTCCGGATATAAACAAGCGATTGTACAAGCTGGTAACGTGCAAAACCAAGGTCTTGAATTGGCTTTAGGGTTCAACGATAAATGGGCAGGATTCGGATGGTCTTCTAATGCAACCTTCACTCTAAACCGTAACAAGGTGAAACGACTGGCAAGCGGCAGCGTGAATCCCGTGACAGGAGAAGCTATCCAAATGGATGAAATGAATGTGGGTTGGTTAGGTAAAGAGAATGTAGCTCCTCGCGTCATCCTGACAGAAGGAGGCTCCATGACTGATATCTATGTATACAACCAACTGACAAAAGACAATAACGGTAATATAAAAGTCGATCAGAATGGTAATCTGGGTATCACTTCATCAAACACTCCGGTAAAAGTAGGTAATCTGGATGCTGATTTCAACCTCGGATGGACCAATCATTTCACTTATAAAGGAATTGATTTAGGAGTTGTATTATCAGCCCGTGTAGGCGGATTAGCTTATTCGGCTACTCAAGGTATTTTAGATTATTATGGAGTATCCGAAACATCTGCAACAGCTCGTGATAATGGTGGTATACCTATTAATAACGGCAAAGTTAACGCCCAAAAGTATTACCAGACTATTGGTACGGGTGAAGGTGGCTACGGTCGTTATTATCTATATAGTGCAACCAATGTACGTTTGCAGGAATTGAGTCTAAACTATACACTTCCTAAAAGATGGTTTAAAAATGTGGCGAATGTTACTTTGGGTATTGTAGGACGTAATTTATGGATGATTTATTGTAAAGCCCCATTTGACCCGGAATTGTCTGCCTCTACCTCCAGTAACTATTATATGAATGTAGACTACTTTATGCAACCCAGCTTGCGTAACTTCGGTTTTAATGTGAAAGTTCAATTCTAAAAGAAAAAGCTAATGTTATGAGAAAATATTTAAGAAATATCACAGTCGGTGCCGCTCTGTTGTTACTGGCAGGAAGTTGTACCGATAAATTTGAGGAGTATAATACGAATCAATATCAAATTCATGATGCAGACCCTGCGACTTTGATGAAATCTATGATTGAAACAATTGTGAATATTCAACAGAATGACTCTCAAATGCAAGATCAGATGGTGGGACAGTTAGGTGGCTATCTATGCTGTTCTAACACATGGAGTGGTACAAACTTCAGCACATTCAATCAGAGTGATGCCTGGAATGCTACCCCCTGGAACACTCCGTTTGAAAAAATATATGGAAACTTTTTCCAAATACAGGAAGCAACTAATTCTACGGGACATTATTATGCTTTTGCGTGTATGATACGTGCAATAACGATGCTTCGTGTAGCAGACTGTTATGGACCGATGCCTTATAGTCAAGTAAAGAAAGGTAATTTTTATGTTTCTTATGATACTCAGGAACAAGTTTATGCAAATATATTAAGTGATTTAGCTAATGCTGCTGACGTTCTTTATAATTATTATGTAGAGACTAATGGTAACGCACCATTAGGTGCCAATGACCCGGTTTTCGATGGAAATTATTCAGGTTGGGCTAAGCTAGCCAATTCAATGCGTTTACGTGTTGCAATGCGAATCAGCGGAACATGGCCTGGCATTGCTCAAGAGGCAGCTGAAGCAGCAGTAACACATAAAGCAGGATTGATTGAAAGTAATTCGGATAATGCTATGCTTTCTTGTGGCACGCAGAGTAATCCCTATCAACTGGCAGCTGTAAGTTGGGGTGATCTGCGTGTGAATGCAAATATTGTAGATTATATGAATGCATATGGCGATCCACGTATGCCGAAGTTCTTTAATAAGTCTACCCTTGCCGGGAAAACAGATAAATATGTAGGTATGCGTACTGGAGATGCTGATTTTAAAAAGGCAGATGCAGCAGGATTCTCTATTCCTGCATATACGGCAACTTCTAAATTAATGGTTTTCTGTGCTGCAGAGACAGCGTTTTTACGTGCAGAAGGAAAATTGCGTGGTTGGAATGTCGGTTCTAAAACAGCAAAAGCCTATTACGAAGATGGTATTAATTTATCAATGGAACAATATCAGGTTTCAGCCACTGAATACATGAAGATTGACGAGGCTCCTGTCGTATCACATGAAAGTGATGTTGTGCAAAATGCTACTGCTACAATTACCAATACTGTGAGTGTAATGTGGGATGACAGCGAGTCTGACAACGTAAATGGAAAGAATTTCCAACGTGTCATTACTCAAAAATGGATCGCCAATTATCCATTAGGATTGGAAGCATGGGCTGAATATCGCCGTACAGGTTATCCGGAACTTTATCCTTGTATCGACAATCTATCAGATTGTGGTGTGAGCAGCCAACGCGGTATGCGTCGTTTAAGCTTCCCTTATACAGAGGCACAAAACAATAAAGCCAATTATGATCTGGGAGTAGCAGAACTCGGTGGTGCTGATAATGAAGCTACTGACTTAAAGTGGGCTAAAAAGAACTAATTTATATAATGCATAAAAAGGACTTTTATGAAGAAAATTTATTTATTATACATTGTACTCATATCACTGGCAACGACCTCATTGATCGGTTGCAGTGACTGGACGGAGTCGGAAGCAAAAACTTTTCCCGAATCGATCGTATCGGATGAATATTATGCGGCCTTGCGTGCCTATAAGCAGACAGATCACCAAGTTGCCTTTGGCTGGTTTGGTGGCTGGAGTGGTGAAGGTGCTTTTATGAAAAGCTCTCTAGCTGGTATTCCGGATAGCGTAGATATTGTTTCTATTTGGGATAATGGAACGAATCTTTCTGAAGCTCAACGTAAGGATATGGCTTTTTGCCAGAACATGAAAGGTACAAAAATTATATACTGTTCAATTATCGGTGGTGTAGGAGACAAACTGACTCCACAGAATATACTGGATAATTGGGAAGAAATGGGATACAATAGTAAACAGGAAGCTATTAATGATTTTTGGGGATACCCGTCAGACGAAAGTAATATAGAAGCAGTAGAAACTTCAATCCGCAAATATGCAAAAGCGATTGTAGATACTTTAAATCTATATGGTTATGATGGATTTGATATAGATTACGAACCTGTGGCCGGACCCTACACCGGAAATATAGTCAATTCAGATGAACATTTGTTTTTCTTTATTGACGAATTAGGCAAGTATCTGGGACCGAAATCCGGAACAGGAAGACTATTGGTCATTGATGGTGAACCTCAAAGAATTACTACCAAGCCTGAAATTGGAACTTACTTTGATTATTTCATTATCCAAGCCTACAAACCGGGAAGTGATTCAAATTTAGACAAACGACTTATTGATGGTAAGGTTTGGGGACCAGGGTTGGTAGAAACTTTTGGCGGAGTAATGACCGAAGAGGTAATTACGAGAAGAACTATAATGACTGAAAACTTCGAAGCGACCGATGCTGCGATGGATGGCGGTTATCCCTATACCGACCGTTATGGGAATAGTATGAAATCTTTGGAAGGCATGGCACGTTGGCAGCCTAGAAATGGTTTCCGTAAAGGTGGGGTAGGAACTTATCACATGGAAGCAGAATTTGGTACTTCACCGGAATATAAGAATATACGTCGTGCCATCCAGATTATGAATCCATCATCACATTCATTACT
>USSR01000477.1 GCA_900557355.1 uncultured Bacteroides sp. | reverse complement strand
CGGCAGCAGTATATCCCGCAGGACCTCCACCGATAATGGCAACTTGGTATTTCATAGTTTCTATTTATTTATAGGTATATTTCCTTTGGTAATTACTGATCAGGAAAAGAATAGCCACAATGAATCCACATAAGGCAGGCGCTTCTTTCAGCAACAGGTATGCAACGCACATAAAAGTAAGAACAAATACTATTACCCATTTTTCAGTAGTAGTCATACCTTTCGATTTGAATATTTTTTCCATGTATACAGGGGTTATTTATAAACTGCCTGCAAGTTAATAAAAACCTCTCTTATCTGCACAAAAGAATTATCCTTTCTTTATCTTTTTCACCGTACGCTTCATCTTTAAAGCATATAAATTCAGTTCTATCGAAGATTCGGTTTCTGTTGTATCTCCCATCTCTTCTACAGACAATAATTCGTGAAGTAACTCGCTACTGCGCTGGGTCAATGTTTTCTGTTTGCCTTCATCTGTTTCTGTTGACAAGATATTTAGATTACGAGAGAGCTCTCTCAAATGGGCAAAAGACTCTATAATAGCAAGAGTTGTAGCCGTAGCACGAGGACTTTTCAAAACGGTAGCAAGCATGTAAAGACCTTTTTCGGTGAAAGCTTTAAGTATTGCACGTACTTTAGGGGATAAATTTGCGGTCGAAAGTTTCGACCGCAAATGTCGTATCTCACTTTCATTCAATTCAATAATGTAGTTCTTAGGACAAGGTACAACTAATATTCTACAAAAAGCACCGCCCCTTATCTTTTTCTTACTAAAAAAACATACCTTTGCTTGCAGTATTCCTCAATAAAATACGTCTATAAACAAAAGCTATTTAAACTAACGGAACTAAAGGTACATGAAACGAACAAACTTATTCCAACTGCTATTGTTCTCCACTTTCATTCTTTTATGTGGAACAGCTTGTGATAACGGTGAAGATGAACGCCTTTCCCCTATAAAGAAAGTCATCATGGAAGGAAATAATAACAGTGTGGAAATTATCATGAGCCGGACCAACTGGAAGATAGTTTCACTTACTTCCCTTGATGGATGGAACCAGTTGGCAAGCGGACTGGAAGGATTCGGCACGATCTATTTTGACTGGGGAAGCATCACAAGAGATAAAGAAGACGCCCTGACCATACAGGCCAACGAGAACCTGGAAGATGAAGAACGGGGACTAATTATCAACCTGAGTACCAGCAGCGGACTCTATACAGAACAGATCATTGTACAGCAAAATCCCGGAGATAAATATGAAATAAAAAGCATCACCTACTCACTGGAAGAAGGAGACGGAGAATTCTGGATGGATTCACGCCCCTATGGCCTTACCTTCCGAAACTATACGGACAATTCCACCACTACTACCATATTTCCTTATGACCATGCACCTGAAGAATATCAGTTCCACTGCCCCAACGATCTTGCCTTCAAATTATTGAAGTACGAAGAACCTTTAGTGGATGTCCCGGAAATAGTAGACGAAAAAATACAGCTGACAGATGAGAAAGTGAAATATAGCCTATTTCCACAACAGTATGACAGCAAACTAAAGTATACGGAAGTGATAGTAGAGACTCCCCCTCAGAAACAAACCAAAATTTCGGGACTGATACTCTATAAATTGCACCAAATAACCTATACATTGACACTCACAAATGTACGTACACAAGAAGAGAAAATTGTGAAAGGAGAAATGTCGAGGAAGTTTCCTTACTTTCACACGAAACCCCGTACGGAAGTCAGCGAACTACCTTCGCAAGAATAACTCATTCTCTATTCACTATAATACCCAGCATCGTAATCTCTTCTTTACTAATGCTGGGTGATTGCTTTTCATCCAGCTTACGACAAACCAGCTTCGCTACCTTCAAGGCGTCTTCCTTCGTTGCAAAAGCTATTTTCCTCCCTACAGCAGGTATATAAGGCTGACGAATCAATGTATCTCCCTTATGGAGTACCATATACCCATAGCCACCCTCCGCCTGCATGGCGCGGCAGGTAAATTCCGTCTCACCGGTATTCGTGCAGCCGGAGAAACAAGAAAGGCATACTGCCACCAGGGACAGTACACCAATCTTTACAATAAACACTAGCTTCATAAATCACAAAAACACTAATCAACATCTTCCTGCTCATAGGGCAGGAGTTCATAAACATCATCAAAATAGCTGGTTCCCGAAGCCCCCGTCAATACAAAGCCACGCTTGCCCGTAGAGAAAGATATAGCATAAGCGCGCGACGAACCTCCTGAACTTACATTGTGTACACTCGTAAGTGGAGTATAATCATCATCGGAGTCACCATACCACAAATCCTCACCAGGATCATACACCCAATAATCACTGGTTACGCCACTACGGGTTCCGGTAGCAATATACCCTCTTCCATCTATCACGAAAGATACAGTACCTAAGCGCGCTATAGCATAATCGTCATCATAATCGTCATCGCTATTAGTATTGGCAATGTCACGCAACTGAGCCCAGTTGTCACCATCAAATTTCCACAAATCATCAACCAGCGTGTTATTGTTCTGCCCACAGCAGACATAAGCTACATCATCTATAACGAAAGCCGTACCATACCAACGCTTGTATCCCCCGAATCCATTTACAATTTCCCATTGCTTTCCGGCAGCGGCATTAGGATTAAAGCGATAGAAATCTTTCAGATAATTATCATTGAACCCTGTACCCACATAGCCGTATCCTCCAATCGAAAAAGCCAATGCACCGTAGCGTGCACCACCACCAAAGTCATCCATTTGAGTCCAGGAGTCCGTAGCGGGATTATACTCCCAGGTATCTGCCAGATATGTGGGTTCGGTCTTTTGAATGCCGGTAGTAATGTAACCTCTATCATTCAAGGCAAACGAAGCCGCACTATGGCGTCCCGCTGCCGCATCGGGCATATCGGCACATTGTGTCCAATAATCTCCATCCATATTGTACTCCCAAAGGTCTTTCAGATAGGTCTTATTCGACCCACGATAGCCACAACACAGATAACCTTTATTTCCAATGGTGAAACTGCCGGCCTGTCCCCGCGCTACACCGTCCAAGTCCGATCTTCTCATCCATACACCCTGGGTGTATTCATCGTCGTCCGTACAACTGCCAGCCAAGCATCCAACCGCCAGCAGTATCATTCCAAATAATAGTCGATTCATTTTTCTCAGAACTTATTTTGATTTACTATATTTTTGGTAACAAAAGTAGGCTACAGGTACTTCATCAACAAATATAACCGACAAACGGCACTAAATTTCCGGTAAATACCTTTACCGATAAAACCTGCCCGATAGCCGATTTTAATAGGAAGATATAGAAGTTTCATTTTCCTTTGCGACTCTAAAAACCGCAGCAATGAAAAAGTTATTGTATAGTCTGATTATAATGATCGCCGCCATCTGTGCTTGTCAGGATGAAAATTCAGAATTAGGACAAAGTCTGGTGAACAGTTCTTTCTATAATGTATATGTAGATACTTGTACGGTGGACATCAGTACCATTCTTATGGACTCCATAGAGACCAGGGGAGACAGTATTTGTCAGTTAGGACACTATAAGGATGCCTCATGGGGTGAGGTCTCCGCCGCTTACTATGCCGAATACTCTAAAAACAGCTTTACTCCCAACGAGGATTATAGTTACAGCTTCGACTCGTTAGTACTGAGGATGACGCCTTCCGGCAACTTCTGGGGCGATACCTTAACACAGCAACGAATATCTGTTTACCGGCTAAAACAAGCCATCTATCTGGACGATGACGAAGATTTATACAACAGTACTATCCTGCCTACCGAAAGCATGCCTCTATTCAGTTTCACTTTCACGCCACCCCCCGGACGAAAGAAAGAGTTAGAAATACGTCTGCCCGATGAACTGGGAAAAGAGTTACTGAATGATCTCGTAACAGAAGAAGACTATTTCGACAGCCAGGATAAGTTCAAAGAAAAGTTCCCCGGACTGGCACTCATGGCCGAAAACAGCGGAGAATGCATCACCGGATTCATGGTAAACGATTCATCCATGGCCATCACTCTGCACTATAAAGAGATAGCCAGTCAACGCACAGAAAAAGAACTGACCTTCAGTGTGAACACTGATTATGCCTATACCAGTATCCGTCACGATCGCACCAGTACCCCTCTCGCTACCTTGGAAAGCGGAATAGAGAACCTTATCCACTCCGGCAGTCTGGGCAGGCGGGCATATATGCAAGGATTGACAGGATTCTATAATCAGATAGAATTTCCCCATCTGAATAATTTGCAGGATGCAGGAGAAATTGTTTCCATAGAAAGCGCCACACTTTACCTCTATCCGCTGACCGGAAGTTATAACAAGCTAAACCAACTACCGGAAGATATACGCCTTTACATCACAGATGAAAACAATGTATTGGAAGATTATGTATACGGCAGTGATGGTGTTACGGTACAGACCGGAAATCTGACAGTGGACGATATGTTCGGGCGAGATACTTATTATTCCTTTGACGTAACCGAATTCATCCGCAACAACTTCGGTACGTGGGGCATAAAACGACAGAAGCTACTCCTGAGTCTACCAGAGAATGAAATGACAATGACTTTCAATCAAATAATCTTCACCAACGACCCCGACCAGGAGAGACAATGCAGATTAGAGATCAGATTTAAAATATACAACGAAAAATGAAACATTACCACCGGATTCCCCTTATGCTGTGCAGCTTCTGTGCGGTAAGCCTTTCCATCATAGCCCAAAATAACACCAATCTACCCACTTCTATGTATGGAGTGGGTGAACTAAGTACCAGTGACGGCGGACGTTATGCCGGAATGGGCAACATAGGTATTGCCCTGAACAGAACCGGATTCCAAAATACCTTGAACCCGGCAGCCATTACTCGAATGGACAGCACCTGCTTCATATTCGATGTCGGTGCATCGGCTTCATATGCCCGTTATTCCTTTCAGAATGATCACAGTTCCAGTTTTATGGGTAATCCCAATCGCTTCAGCATAGGATGCAGAATCCTGCCACGCTGGTATGCCATGATAGGTGCTGCACCCTATAGCAGCGTGGGCTACATTATTCAGACCGAAGAAGAAGTGGAAGGTATGCCCGGAAGTTATACCTATTCCTTATTTGAAGGATCGGGAGGATTATACCGTTGTTATCTTACTAATGCCTTTGCATTAACCAAACGCCTGTCCGTTGGCATAAATCTGGGTATCATACTGGGAACGGTGACCCAAAGCGAAACGCAAGAAAGTGCCATTGTGGAGTACGAATCTTCTAAGCGTGCTTTTTATGCCGACTTCGGAATACATTATGAATTCAATACCACCGGAAACCAAAAGTGGGCAGCGGGACTTGTATTTGCCCCCTCCCTTCAGGTTAACCACGAAAACAATCTGACCTATAGCAATTCTTCCACCAGTGAAGGTGTCGATAAGAGTTATCATAGCCGGACGCAATATTTGCCTATGCACATCGGTGCCGGAATATCAATGACTACCGAACGTTGGGTAGTGACCACCGATTATAATTACCTGGATTGCA
>USSR01000476.1 GCA_900557355.1 uncultured Bacteroides sp. | reverse complement strand
GGCAAGTCCGCGTACCCGAGTCGGGTACATTTCAGAAAGAAGCACAAATACCACAGCACATATAGACACGGCACAACAAAATACATAGAAAAGGAAAAAGACCAGAAGGAAAATACTGGAAATTTCCCAAGATTCTCCATAAATAAAATAAATCGCAATCAGTATTAAAGAAACTACCATACCGGATACACCATAATAAACCAACTTCTTGCGACCTACCTTATCAATAATAACGAGAGCTAATATAGTAGTTAAGGTATTCACCAAACCTACTAAAACTTGATAAAACAAAGAATCGCCTCCGGATAAACCGGCATTTTCGAAAATGGACGGTCCATAATACAAAACAGCGTTCACTCCCATAAACTGTCCCAACATAGCTATGCACACACCTATTATAACAGCTTTCATAATGCCGGGTTGCAATAAAAGTCTCCATTCTGATTTTGACTCGGAAGATATTACAGACTTAGTTTCTGCCAATTGAAACATAGCTTCTTTGGAAGAAACATAAATCCTCTCAAGAATATCAGTAGCCTTTTCTTCTCTTCCCTTCAATGTCAGCCAGCGCGGGCTTTCGGGTATGAAAAAGATAATGATAAGGAACAATAAAGCAGGCAGCATTTCCATACCTAACATCCCTCTCCAAACTTCTGTTACAAATATCAGGTTCCACCATCCTGTAGTAACGTCAGGATTACTTATGGAATACTCCAGAAGTTGATAATTCACAAGATAAGCACCCAAAAATCCGATTGTAACAGCTAACTGATACAAGGAAACCAAGCGTCCACGATACTGAGCCACAGCAACCTCCGAAATATAAAGTGGAGAGATGATAGAAACAACGCCTATGCCAACACCGCCTATAATCCGATAGACCACTAATTGGTTAAAATCCATACATACCGCACAACCTATCGCAGAAGTGGAGAATAAGATTGCTGAAAGAATCATAGTAGATTTCCGTCCGAACTTATCACTCAAAATACCGGCAAAAAGCACTCCGATGATAGAACCGACCAGTGCACACCCCACATACCATCCTTGCTGTAAGGCATCCAACCTGAATTGCTCTGTCACCTGGGCAATAGTACCGGAAATAACAGCAGTGTCATATCCAAACAGAAAGCCACCCAAAGCCGCTACCACTGAAAGGAAAACCAAATAACCTAAATTAATTGTCGATTTCATTTCTATTTTATATTAAAGTATTCTTTATATCTATCATACAAGTGTCCCGCCTGCAAGTAAGCTGATTGTGGACTCATAAAGTGAGAAAATTCAAAAGTTATGGCCTTATCATAACCGGCCCGTTTTGCAGCTTCCAATTTCATTCTAAGCTTATCAAACTTGATCGGCAAGAAATTTATAGGCATATCACGATCGAATGTCTCTGCATTCGTCCAGCATTTCATTCCATATTTATCTGCCAGCTTTTTATTTACCGTAAAGAAGGCATCTAATTCATCATAATCAATGTGCCCATCTTGAAAAGCACACGCATCAACCACTTCATGAATTCCATCGAATATTTCATTCCACTCTCTTTCGTGTTCCTGAACTGAAACAGCGTCTTCCTTAGTTAACTTATCAGTTCCCATCACAGCCTTCTTTCCATCAATCCAAGGAGAAATAAAAGTTGGCAAACCACCAGACACATCCTTACACTGTTTTCCCATTGCACGAAAAGCGTCAATAGCTCCCTTGGTTTTACGACTGATCTCGCCACTTATATACCAACCACCAAAACTCTTATATTTTTCACCATACAATTTCCAGACCTCATCAATCACATATTTGTTATCTTCAATCTCCCATGATAAATCACCCGTATCCCAATATTTTCCGGAATCATACAGACCAAAATAAAACTTCATCTGATATTTCTCCGCTAAGCGAAAGTACATGTCTACTAAATCAACAGAGGGCATATAACATCCTCTACCCAATAAATATTTAGAAGGATAGGTAACAAACTTACGATAACCGGAACGGATCATGATAACAGTATCAATTCCAATACTTTTCATATAACGAAAATCCTGTTCCCATTCTTTTTCGCCCCAATTTTGATGAGGGATATCATGTGATATTTCGTCTAAAAAGGTCCCGGTAATCTTTAAACCATTCTCTTTAGGAATAATAAGCCGATCAGCATCGTTTTTCTGTATTGAAGCCAATAAAGTATCCTCCATTGCTTCAGTGGCCAGAAGTCCAGGAGCTACCAAAGCGGAAGCTCCTGTTAAAGCGACTTTCTTTAAAAATTCCCTGCGGTTACTTGCTTTCATAGTATTCCTTTTTTGTATATTATATATGTTAACCTATTGAATCCTGTGTTTAAGCTTTATTATTATAAAGCGTTTCTTCTTTATAACACGATGCAAATATAGATATATTTATTAAATAAACAATAGATAATAAATTATTTTATTATCAAAATCCTACTTACATTGGTATTTAATTAAAATGGGCTTCATTTTTAACTTTTAATAAAGAAAAAAGAGAAATGAATACGAACTAAATATAAAATTTGAAGTGAAATAAAGCTTAATATACTAAGCATGAATTTGAATCAAAAAAAACAATGCTTTCTTTTCCATTACAAAAGGTTGAAGTTAATAAATATATTAATTATCTTTGTAGTAAATAATAAAATCAACAAGAAATATGTATCAGCAATTTTTAAAAGAAATAGAAATGGGGTCTAAAAATGCCCTCATAAAAAAAAGGATTATTACCTATTATATATATAATGGTAGTTCGACAATTCCTGATCTTTCAAAAGAACTGGATTTAAGTATTCCTACAGTTACTAAGCTAATTGGAGAAATGTATGACGAAGAATACATAAACGATTATGGCAAACTGGAAACGAGCGGAGGAAGACATCCTAATTTATATGGACTAAACCCCAAATCAGGCTATTTCATAGGAGTAGACATAAAGAAATTCTCTATCAATATCGGATTAATAAATTTCAAAGGCGATATGGTAGAACTTAAAATGGATATACCTTATAATTTTGAAAACTCCTTAGAGGGAATGAACGAACTTTGCAATCTGATTCTCAATTTCATAAAAAAACTCCCGATAGATACGGAAAAGATATTGAATATTAATGTAAACGTATCGGGAAGAGTAAATCCCGAATCAGGATATAGCTTCAGTCAATTTAATTTTGAAGAACGTCCCCTCGCAGATGTATTAAGTGAAAGACTCGGTTATCCTGTAACGATTGATAATGATACACGAGCCATGACATACGGAGAATATATGCAAGGATGTGTAAAAGGAGAGAAAGATATTATTTTTGTTAATATCAGCTGGGGATTAGGAATCGGAATCATTATAGACGGAAAAATTTATAAAGGAAAGTCAGGATTTTCCGGAGAGTTTGGACATGTGAATACATTTGACAATGAGATTATTTGCCATTGTGGCAAAAAAGGTTGTTTGGAAACAGAAGCTTCCGGATCTGCATTACATCGTACTCTGCTGGAACGGATACTAAAAGGAGAAAATTCTATTTTATCCAACCGGGTAAATATGGAAACTCCAATAACACTGGATGAAATTATAGCTGCGGTGAATAAAGAAGACCTCTTATGTATTGAAATTGTAGAAGAGATAGGGCAAAAATTAGGTAAACAAATAGCAGGACTTATAAATATCTTCAATCCCGAATTAGTAATAATCGGAGGAACATTATCTCTGACTGAAGATTACATTACCCAACCCATCAGAACAGCAGTACGAAAGTATTCTCTAAACCTCGTCAATAAAGACTCAGTCATTACAGCCTCTAAGTTAAAAGACAAGGCGGGTATTGTTGGGGCATGCATGTTAGCACGAAGTCGAATGTTTGAAGGTACAAACTAGACCTCCAACATTCGTTTCATAAATATAGCCGCGCCTTCCACATCGGAAGGTGCAGGTGCCCATGGCGCAACATCTTCTGGTGGAAGTGGCTTATAAGGGCCACTTTTTATTTCAAAGATAACAGTACCAGACTCTAAAACTACAATACTATGCCAGGTACCGGAAGGAATTTCCACTCCATACATTCCAGCTGATGGATTCAGATTAACTTTTTCCGTCACATTGCCCATATCATCATAGAAAAACGCTATCAGACTTCCGCGCAGAACAATATAAGTTTCTTCCTTATCTACATGACGGTGAGGAGGGAGATAAGTTCCCGGCTCCATGGCATTAAGAAGACGGTGAATAGGTGCATCTAAAGACTCATGAAAATTATAATTCATTCGTAAACGAGAATTCTCCTGAGCATCATGAGTTACCCCGTCCAATAATTCTTCTGAAATCAGCTTCATCATTACTTCAACAATTGAGCAAACTTACTTAAAAGGTTTGCTTTATTTGATACAATAGAAAGTTCTTTGCCATCAGTACCCACTAAAAAAGCGGCTTCCTGAGATGCTACAACAGGAGCTATATCCTTCAAATCTCCTTCTACAAAAACACAACCTGAGAAAAAAGGAACTACAAATTCCTTCATTTTCCCATTCCAGTTAATATATATTGTTTGCATAGGACAATAAGTCTTAAACCCTGCAACAGTTAAAAGCTGCATCAATTTACGCTCCAATCTTGGGGCTGTATACAAGATATACCAGCAACGCGCATTTTCATCCATCATCATATTGTTGTTTGCTTTTTCCATCCTTTTAATAAATCCTTCACAAATAAGATCCAACCTACACTGCCTACTCCTGCTAAGAACACAAAGCCTATGAGAATCATCATTTTATTGGGTTTAGCCGGCCGTAAAGGCACCGTTGCCGGCTGTACAACTGTATATACCGGAGTAATTTCTTGCACCTTAGCCTTAGCCATCTGTAATTGTTGAGCAACCTGAGTATATATATTATATGCCAAATTCATTTCATTCTGCAAACGCTCCTGCTCAGCACGAAAACTTAATAGAATTATATTCTGATTGGCATCAACAAAAGATGCATACTTTGATTGTGCAGACGTATAATTATCTTTAGCCTCTTTATATAGTTTCTCGGTAAAAGCCAAATCATGACGTGCCTTATTGGTTCGATAATCTGTAATATAGTTCTGCAGACAACGCATTACCGTATCTGTCAATGAAGCTGAAATCAAAGGGTCTTGCATGGTAACCGACAAAGTCGTAACACCCGTTTTCTTTTCCACAGATACTGCAATACGTCCGCTTAACGCACCTGCAATTGCAGCTTCTCCCCTAGTCAGTTTGAAAGGATCGGTTTTAGCTGTTTCGCCTCTTTCCTCTTCTTTATCTTTAAATAAGGACACCACCCAACCCAATGCTCTAAAAGGAGCCGAAGTAATAGCTCCCCACCAAGGTCCACGCTGATGCTTTTCCAAGTAGGCATAAAGCGTCGTATCAATCTTGCCTTCCTGATCCTTCACCTTTACATCAAAAAGTTCAATCAGAAAGGGGGTGGAATTTACAATATCAGGATAAAGTTCCGGTGAAAGAGCATCTTCACCACTGGAAGCCCCCAAATTGATACCTGCCATAGCTGCCAATGCTCCCATACTGCTTCCACTGGATTTACCACCTGTT
>USSR01000475.1 GCA_900557355.1 uncultured Bacteroides sp. | reverse complement strand
ATTGCTCTCACTTCCATTTCTCCGGCGGTGATGAAGGTTTCCAGATTCAGCAATTGGTAGGCCGATTTAATCAGGCGGCTCACACCGGATTCCTTTAATCCTACTTCTTCGAGGAACATCTGGCGGTCTTCATATGTTTCCAGCTCGGCGATGTCCGCTTCGGTTTTGGCGGCTACAATCAGGATTTCGGCATTTTCGTCCTTCACTGCTTCGCGCACCATTTCCACGTATTTATTGCCGTTCACTGCGCTTGCCTCGTCCACGTTGCAGACGTACATCACCGGTTTGCTGGTCAGGAGGAAAAGCTCTTTGGCAATCTTCTGTTCGTCTTTGGTCTCGAACTGCACGGTGCGTGCGCTTTTGCCTTGTTCCAGTGCTTCTTTATACTGCACCAGTACATCGTAAGCCAGTTTGGCAGCTTTGTCGCCACCAGTCTGTGCTTGCTTCTGCACTTTCTGGATGCGGCTTTCAATGGTTTCCAGGTCTTTCAGTTGCAACTCGTAGTCGATGATTTCCTTGTCGCGCACCGGGTTGATGCTTCCGTCCACGTGTGTCACGTTCTCGTCGTCGAAGCAACGCAGTACATGGATGATAGCATCCGTTTCACGAATGTTCGCGAGGAATTTGTTACCCAGTCCTTCGCCTTTGCTGGCACCCTTTACGAGTCCGGCAATGTCCACGATTTCCACCGTAGTGGGCACGATGCGGCCCGGATGTACCAGTTCGGCGAGCTTCGTTAGGCGCTCATCGGGCACGGTGATTACACCTACATTCGGTTCTATTGTGCAAAAAGGGAAGTTTGCCGCCTGCGCTTTTGCGTTGGACAAACAGTTGAAAAGCGTCGACTTGCCTACATTCGGCAAACCGACAATACCACATTGTAAAGCCATTATCTATTTCGTTATTACTTTGTTTTCTGTCTGCAAAGATAGGTATTCTTCTGTTTATTGCCTTATGGATTGTACTTTTTTACCATTGGGGGTATTGGTTTTACTTTGAGGATTAGTGGTAAATGCGGGTAGATTTAACTTTTTGAAAGGATGGGGAGTAGAACATAATCTGCATGTTCTTTAAAGATGTCTTTGTTGTTATGCTAAAATACACTTACCTACATCCGGGTGTTGGTAATACCAACATGGGGATGTAAGTACTACTAACACCCGGGTGTCGTAATTGCTTACATGGGGGTGTTGGTAAGTGGAAGTATTAAAGAAGAAGAGGGCATAGTTTAAAGAGAATGAGGCAAAGAATATATTAAGTGCGGTTATTCATGCTTATTACTTTTCCTCGGCAAACAACTGTTGGAAGATACTCCTCAACTGTGCTTCGTCTGCGATAATCTTTTGCAGTTCTTTCAGCTTTTCTGCATTCTTTGATTCCGGAAACCAAAGTTTCAGATATCCACCCGGTGCATATTTCTCCATCAGATGCTGGCGGAAACGTTGGTAGTGCCATTCTTTTTCCGCTTCCGGTTTCTGTTTTAATCCGTATTGCACGGTGCGGCGTAAGGTGATTACGGGGTCAATCACACGATCTGCCTCTGCCACTATTTTGCCATAAATGCTTCGCGGTTTGTGATCGGTAGATGCCCGATGGTCTTCCACCGCCTCTTTCATGGTTTCTATTTCTTCCTCACTGAACCATTGGCAGAGCATTTTGTCTTGTTTCAGAATCTCTCCTGAGATGAGATGATGTGTAGCACGATCCCGACAAAGTCCTGTATCATGGTATGCGGCAATGGTATATGCCATGCTTTCGTTCACATTATATTCCTTGGCAAGTGCGAGGCTTTCTTCTATAACAGTACGTACGTGTGCGAGGTTGTGTGCCTTGTCAAAGTGCTCGTGACGGGGAATAATCTCTGTTTCAATGTAGTGGGTGAGGGTAGCAGGTATCATAAATAGGTTTTGTTTAGGCAGGCAAAGTTATGAAAAAAGCCGAAATACATCACGTATTCCGGCTTTCACTTGGTGTACAAAACTTATAAAGGTTTCGGTTTGTTCAATTTGTTTGTTAGATTTTTAAGAGAGTATCTGCTGTTTTTACAGATTTGGATTGTCCATTGTAACCGTCATTTCGGGAACAAGGACATATGCTTTTTGTTTGTTATTCCACTTATAATAAGTAGTAGTGAGAGTTTTTCCTTGATAAGCGTAGCAAACGCGAAGGTCGTTTTCCCAAGCATTCTTTCCGCTGTTCCATTTCATAGTCTCGCTTTCAGTCATGCGTTTTTGGTCATCATATTTATAACTATGCTTCATATAATTTGCTAAAGTACCACCGTCCATTTTGTAAACGGTCTGTCCAACCATTACTCCATCTTTCTCTTCCGAATTGTAAATGAGGTTGTTTTTGTTAGCTGCAGAAGCTGCAATGCCACCAAATAGAATAACTGCTGATAATGCAACTGTTTTTAAAAATACTTTTGTTTTCATGGTTCTATATGTTTTTAAGTTATCTCTTACTATATTCTATCATTATGTCATTAAATTCGCTGCAAAGGTACGGATTAAATTGACATAATAGCGATAAATAGATTAAATATAGTCAAAATGTTAGTGCGAATGGGTTTGCTATGTTTTCTTTTTGCCAATATTAATGATAAAAAAATATCCGGCAGTGATGTTGCCGGATATTCTGGTGAGCAAACTGTATTTTGAATAGATTACTTCAGTTGCTTTCTGATTGTAAGTTAAATAAAGTTATAGTTGGATTTAGTGGGCCTTTAACCAGTTCTTTCCCCATCCACAATCGGCTCTCAGGGGTACGTGCATGCGATATGCGCGTTCCATCTCTTCGATTACAATTTGTTGCACAAACTCTTTTTCAGCCTCTGGAACGCTGAAATTTAGTTCGTCATGGACCTGTAAAATCATCTTAGCTTTCAATTTGTAACTTTGGAAGCGTTCATAGATGCGTGCCATGGCAACTTTGATGATATCGGCAGCGCTTCCTTGAATAGGTGCGTTGATAGCATTGCGCTCTGCATATCCGCGTACGGTTGCATTTCGCGAGTTGATATCAGGTAAGAAGCGTTTGCGATGGAAAATGGTTTCCACATACCCTTGCTCACGCGCCACCTGGATACTTTTATCCATATATTCGCGTACTTGCGGGTAAGTTTCAAAGTATCCGTCAATCAGTTCTTTAGCTTTTTTCCGGTCCACGTTCATACGTTCCGCCAAACCAAAGATAGAAATACCATAGATGATACCGAAATTGGCGGTCTTTGCCTTACGGCGCATATCGGGGGTGACGTCTTTGATATCTATTTTATATATTTTAGCGGCGGTGGCGGCATGAATGTCATAACCGCTAAGGAATGCGTCGATCATATTCTTATCTTCGCTTAGATGCGCCATAATGCGCAATTCTATTTGCGAATAGTCGGCAGAGAAGAACTCGCAGCCATCATCCGGAATAAAAGCCTTGCGGATTTCCTTTCCATCCTCATCACGGATAGGGATGTTCTGCAGGTTCGGATTACTGGAACTGAGGCGTCCGGTAGCCGTGACTGCCTGGTTAAAGGAAGTATGGATGCGCCCGGTACGTGGATTGATCAATAGAGGAAGAGCATCTACATAGGTTCCCAGCAGTTTCTTCAGTCCACGATATTCGAGTATCTTTCCAATGACTTCATGTTTATTGCGTAGGCTCTCCAACACTTCTTCCGAAGTAACATATTGCCCTGTCTTTGTCTTTTTGGCTTTATCTATAATTTTCAGCTTGTCAAAAAGGATCTCACCTACCTGTTTAGGTGAAGCGATATTGAATGTCTCACCTGCCAGCTCATAGATTTCTTTTTCGATCTCCTGCAAGCGGGCAGTGAAGTGCTCGGATGTTTGTTTCAGTGCTTCGGTGTCAATACGCACTCCGTTGCTTTCCATATTGGCAAGCACACGTACGAGTGGCATCTCTATTTCATAGAAGAGGTGTTCCACGCCTTGTTTCTTTAATTCTTCCTCAAGAACGTTTTTAAGTTTCAGGGTAATGTCCGCATCTTCGCAAGCATATTTGTAAACTTCCTCCGGTGGGAGGTCGCGCATGTTCTTTTGATTCTTTCCCTTCGGTCCGATAAGTTCGTCGATATGGATAGTTTGATAGTGCAGATAAATTTCTGCCAGATAATCCATATTGTGGCGAAGTTCGGGTTGCAATACATAATGTGCAAGCATGGTGTCGAAAAGTTCACCTTTCACCTCCACTCCGTAATTTTGAAGAACCAAAATATCGTACTTGATGTTTTGTCCGACTTTCGTTGAATTTACATTCTCGTAAAGAGGTCGAAACTCATTTACTATTTTTAACGCCTCTTCCCGTTCAGGTGGAACCGGAACATAGTAGGCCTGATTTTCGGTGTCACTGAAACTCATTCCTACCAATTCTGCCTCCATTGGCTCAGCAGAGGTCGTTTCGGTATCTATTGAGAGAATTTTCGTTGTAAGTAACTTTTTAATAATTTTGGATCTTTTCTCTTCTGTATCAATGAGTTGATAGTTGAAATCGCTGGTTTCTAAACGCGCGAGATTCGATTCTTTTTCATCATTCGGTCGGTCGCCCGCAAATTCTTCAAACAAATTGCCTTGAACCGGGCCATTATTTGGGGCAAAAAGCGGGCCTGGTGAAAAAAGATCGGGAGCAGCGGAAGAAGGAGAGGGGGCATTACTTTTTTTGAGTACGCGATCAATGAGTGTACGAAATTCCATCTCTTCGAAAATTTTCCGAAGTTCTTCTTCGTTGGGTTCTTCACGAACGAGTGCTTTCATATCAAGTTTGATGGGAACATCAATCTTGATTGTTGCAAGAAATTTGGAGAAGGTAATCATTTCGCGATTGTTTTCGACTTTAGTCTTCAAGGCACCTTTCAGTTGGTCGGTGTGTTCCAGAAGATTTTCGATGCTGCCGAATTCGTTGATTAACTTTTGTGCGGTTTTCTCTCCTACGCCGGGACAGCCGGGAATGTTATCGGATGCGTCACCCATTAGTCCCAACATGTCAATTACCTGCTGGGTCGATTGGATATCAAACTTAGCTTTTACCTGTTCTATACCCATGACCTCGAAACCACCTGTATGTTTGGGGCGGTACATGAATACATTTTCAGATACCAGTTGTCCATAGTCTTTATCCGGTGTCATCATATAAGTTGTGATGCCTTGGCGGCCTGCCTCAGTAGCAAGCGTGCCTATGACGTCGTCCGCTTCATAGCCCGGTACTTCCAGGATGGGGATGCGATAGGCACGAATAATATCTTTTATAATAGGTACGGAGAGACGGATTGCTTCCGGAGTTTCTTCCCGCTGTGCTTTATACTGTTCGTAGGCCTCATGTCGGAAGGTAGGACCTGCCGGGTCGAACGCCACACCAATATGTGATGGATTTTCTTTTTTGAGTACTTCTTCAAGGGTATTTACAAACCCCAGAATGGCAGAAGTGTTGAAACCTTTGGAGTTAATCCGTGGGTTCTTGATAAATGCGTAATAAGCGCGATATATCAATGCATAAGCATCGAGAAGAAACAGTTTATCGTCAGAATTCATATATTTATCCTTTTTTTCATGGTAAAAAAGGATAAATATATGA
>USSR01000474.1 GCA_900557355.1 uncultured Bacteroides sp. | reverse complement strand
GGCGTAATGTTCTTTGTTGACGAGAACCTGACAATGATAAACACCGTGATTCAAATCAACGACTGGATTGTAAATATCAACGATATCGAACTTTAAAAACGGACAAACAATGAAAAAATGGTTATACATATTAGCAGCTATCCTCCTTCAGATACAATTCGTATCGTGCATGGATGAGCAACTGGTCGACGGTTCTTACGAAAGCGACATGACCAGCCTGAAAATAGTACTCGATATCCCGGTAGAGAACGCACAGTCACGGGGTCTTGTTTATGGCCCGGACGAGGATGCGGCAAATGTATACGAAAGCGAGATAAACGATATATACGCATTTGCCTTCGACAGCGACAACAAATGTGTTGATAAGTTCAAGACCGTTTATTCATCCGGTACACTCACTGCAACAATCAATCTTGAAAAGACAGCGGCGGACAAACCCATCACCGTAATGGTGATTACCAACCTGAAGAATCAGGAGAACGGAGACGAGTTAGTCGGCAAACTGAATGGCATGGAAGGCAAGACAAAAGAGCAAGTGCTGAAAGAACTGGAATATACCTTCTCCGGAGCATGGAACATTACAGAACGTCAACTTCCGATGTGGGGTGAAACCAAAATCACTCCCCAAAAAGGTAAAACCGTGTTCGGTGATGTAAAATTGTATCGTGCCGTATCCAAAATCAATGTAACGGTGAATAAAGGTAAAAGAATACAAGACAGTGGCACAGATATATTCAAACTACGCAGTGTACGTGTATATTATGCACGTACCAGCGGTTTGGCCGGTTCATTTTATGCGCCTGGAGATAACGAACCAGACAATCCAACAATAGGTTCGCCCACAATCACCCAGACTTCTATGCCCGACGGCGTAGAGTATATGCCAAGATACACAGCAGAACAGGAACCTAACGGAATTCAATTTACAGTAGATAAAGGCAATGACTATGCACTCGAAAACAAAATATATGTGCCCGAAGTAAATCAGCAGGGCGAGGAGCCAATGTGCCTGGTAATAGGCGGTTGCTACATGGGCAGCACTGAAGAAACCTACTATCGTGTAGACTTCAAAAAAGGCAACAAAGGCGATGAATATTATGATGCCCTCCGCAACCATATCTATAACTTCGACATCACAAACGTGAAACGACCGGGAACCGATATACCCGACCCGGCACTGGACCATGTGGTAGTGGGTATGGATGTGAAAATCACAGAGTGGGAAACAGAATTTATGCGCGGCATCGGCGGACAATATACGCTGGAGGTGCAAGGAGGAGGCGTAATAATGGATGCAACCAACGAACAAGGAACCAGCCTATGGGTAAAAACAACTTATAATGGAGGCTGGAAAGTCGGCTCCCAAGTAGGCGATTGGTATACAGTTGAGAAAGATGGCGATAAGGTAAAAATTGTACCTAACTTAAATCAAGGCGGTCAGCGTCGCGGTAGTTTTGTTATCACTTCCGGCAACCTGAATAAAACAATCATGGTACGCCAGAGAGGAAAGGGTACGGCAAACTGCTACATAGTATCAGATAATGGTCGTCAGATGGTGCAAGACTTAGTTGTAACCGTGAAAGGAAACGGCGAGGAAGGCTTGATAGCAGATGGTAAGCCTCTGGATGAAAAGGAGCCCAATATGGCTCCTGCCTATGCGAAAGTTATCTGGGAAACAGCTGAAGGATTGGTGCAATTAGAAAAAAGGACCGATGATGGAAGAGCCCAGGTCAACGAAAATGGCATTGTACAGTATACAATTAATTTGGATAAACAAAATGCGGATTTAAATATAGCAGGAGGCAATGCCCTGATAGGTGCATTTGATGCTAAGGATCACCTCTTATGGTCATGGCACTTGTGGGTATGTCCCGAATTGGATACAAATGGAGATGGCTACATTGAAGTAACAAAAGAAGGTGATGATGAATTGAAACCTCACCTTCAAGAATGGAGTACCGGTTATACATTTATGGACCGTAACCTGGGAGCTCTCAGCAATAGGCCGGGATTGGCTTCACTCGGATTGCTCTATCAGTGGGGACGTAAAGACCCGTTCATTGGAGTGGGTAAGATTGAGGAAAATGCAAAGAGAATGAATACAGAGAATCTTACTGGTTTCTCATGGCAAACCAGTGAAGGAGCCTTGAGCGTGGAAGAAGCCCAAACAGCGCCGACAACCTTAAGCAAGGAAGCTCTTACCGGTATCGACTATGCCCTTCTGTGGGGAACGGATAAAGGTTTCAACCCTAATGGAGAAAGGGATGCGGGAAACAAGACTATCTACGACCCGTGTCCGGTAGGTTATCGTGTGCCGCCTGTAGGCTCAGTGGTATTCACAGATGAAACCTCAAGTAGTGAAAAAGAGAACTGGGATAAAAACAATATATATTATCCGTACCTTGAGGATCAAAGCATATCAGAAAAGAATAAATATAAAACCGGTGCGAGTTCTTATGGCTTTTGGCTTAATCAGAAAGCCGGAAACAGCAAACCGGAAGGTGTACCCTATTATCCGGCGGATAATGCCGAATCAGTAGCAAATGCCGCATGGCTCCCCATATCAGGTGTATATGATGGTGATATGACGAACTTTGCACTGGTAGACGGTCAATGGAGTGTTACTGTAAACAGTATTATATGGACCAACTCATCCATTAAAGCCAAGGTCAAGGGAGGTGGAGGTAGTACCGAGACACGTCCGGGAGCCTTATTCTTACATGGGACGGAAGATTGGCGTACAGGCCTGGGACTTTCCCATAATAATGAGAAGAGTGGACGCCATATACACAAATTGATTGAGGAAGAAAAAGATTTGTACGCCAAGCCAAGCCATGCGGGTTCTACACGTTGCATCAGGGATACGAAATCGACGACAAAGGATTTAATCAAAACTCCGATAAACGTCATTTTGGGATCAAAAGAAGGCTCTATATCTCCAGCGACCTTAGTGTCTATCACAGAAAGTTGGGAGGTTGTGAATCCGGGAGCATCCTGGTTCACCATGACACCGGATGAAGGAGGAGCTGGCAGTTCTCAAACAATTACATTCACCGCAACGAAAGAAAATACTACAGGCAAGGAACGTGAAGCTACTTTGACAGTCAAATTCAGTGATGGAAGTAAAAAAGAAATCAAGGTAGTTCAAAAAAGCATACCGGTTTATGTATCAGAAAACTACTTGACGTTTGCAGGATATAGCGACAAGGATGGGGGATATCCTGCCACACAAGAAATTGATATAAAAAACTGGGAAAGTGCAAGTTCAAATGAGGATTGGCTAAAATTGGGAATGTACAAAAATACAAGTTATTATTATAAGAGTATAAAACATTCATCATACGCTTATTTTTTTATCAGATTAGACAAAAATGATAGTGGAGCGACACGTACAGGTACAATCACTGTGAAAATAGATGATAGTACCACTGAGACCATAACCGTGACCCAAGGGGTAGACAAAGAATAATAAATGAAACAAACTAAAATCATAGAATTATGAAGCATATACATCACATATTATACTGTCTGTTGTTCATTGCAGGATTAAGTTCCTGCATCACAGACACGGATTACGATAATTACTGCCCGGGTGACGGAAAGGCCGATGCGGACAAGGCGCAAGTTATGCTTAGTTTGTCCATCCCTAATTCACAGTTTCCGTCGGCCACACGCAGCATCTCTGACGACTCGGAAATCAACTCTCTGTATGTATTGGTATTTGAGGGCGAAAAAGCGGACTACGATACAGATTTAAAGAACTATAAGCTGACCGACGTAATAGACATTACAGGCAAATATACAGCAAATAAGCGGTTCTATGTAGCTATCAAAGAAAGCAAAAAAGCGGTATGCTTGTCTCTCGTAGCCAATGTAAGCGCAGAGAAGATAAGTACGATAAAAGAATCTCTTGATGCCAACCTTCTTACAAGAGAGGCAACTTTGAAAAGCCTGACGTTTGAGGATGCCAGTAATCTATCTTACATGCCCATGTACGGCGAAGCAGAACCGTTTAAGGATGGCCTTAGCAGAGAAGTGGGCAACGACGTAACAGTCAACATGGTTCGTGCCCTCGCCAAGATAGAAGTGAAAAACCAATCGACCCAACTAACGACAGATTTTGAGCTTCTGGACATTGAAGTCTTAAATACAAATGCCAACGGATATATAGCGGCAGGGCAAGGCGATATGGAGCAGGAAAGAGTTCAAAGTGTTGCCGCAAAAGCTGTTAGTATCGAGGGGATACCAACAGCTTCCGTATATGTAGCGGAGACAACGAACAATAACTCCAGCAAAATCTCAGTTTTGCTTCATGCCAATTTCAAGGGTGAAACATGCTACTATCGCTTGGATATGATTAAAAATGATGAGACAGAGAATGCAGAAATCCCGGAATTAATACGCAACTATAAATACATATTTTTACTGCAAAACGTGCAAGCAGCGGGATATACAAGTCGTGATGCGGCTATAAGTGGCAATCCATCCAACGAAGCAATTAAGACCCGAATGATGCTTCTCAGCGCAGAAGAGAGCGACATATTGGATATCACCACAGATGACTACTACTTCCTGGGAGTAAACTCATCTACCCTGCAACTGGATAGCTATACGGATGCAAGTGAAGGCTTCTTTACGAAGCTAAAAATCCTGACTAATAATGAAGCAGGATGGAAAATAGTAGATTATCCCGAGGAAGGCGTAAGGTTCACGATAGCTGCTACAGATGGCAGTACAGACGGTACTGCAGGCGGTACATTCTCCTCTGGTGAAGCAAGAAAAGTTATCTCCGTATGGGTTTCTACAAAAACAAATGAGGATTTCAACTTCTACATAACCAGTGGAAAGATTAGAAAGACGATTACAGTAAAAGCCAAACCATAAACAGAATTATTTACATAAAACGATATAAGTATGGAAATGTATGATATCCTATCCCGCGAATCGGAAAATACACAGGATGTGTATCTTTACGAAGTAGGAGGCCATTGGTACGCCTACGGGCGTTCCGCCCAACTCATCAAGCAATTGCAACAAGGGTTAGTGAAGATGAAGCAGTTTGTTAACAGCACTTACGGCAGCGTAATAGACCAGGTGGAAGTAGACTTCAAAGCAACTATAGAGAAGTGTACAATCATTCTCTGTTCCGACTCAGAGATGGTGTTGAAATGTTAAAACAAACATTACTAACCTATATATAAGAAAAGCAAAATCTTCTCTTAACCGGAAGATATTGTTTGTTTTGTTTGTATTCCTCACCCCACTTATTAATCGTCTGTGAAGATAATGGTAAGTGGGTGGGGATTTTTTTTGCCCTTTATTTACTAAAAAATCCATTCACAATAAAACATTCTATCTTGTGATTTGCTTCAAATAAGAATAATCACGACCACTTGTTATCTTAATAAAATGTTCACATGAAACCCATTTTGAACAGCTTGAACCTACTTATGCTGTAACTGCCCAAGAGATAGAAATTTATATAAAATCTTGTTTATTATAAATTGTTGCAACTTTTCTGTGCATGGGATTGCACCACTATTCAGGTAATTCATGTGCCATATAGGTACAAAAAAAATGGAGCTTTTT
>USSR01000473.1 GCA_900557355.1 uncultured Bacteroides sp. | reverse complement strand
TCCTTAACCCCGTTGACTATAATATCCTTAATGGAAACGATCGTATAGGTATTAGTAACTCCCTTAGCTGCAACACCAGTCCATGATGCTGTTGCAGAGCCATCATTCAGAGCAAATGTATAATTGTTTGTTATTACACCTGCGTCCTGCTGAACATCAATAGAAGTTGTTAGGTTAGACTCTGTTTGCGTAAATGTAATTGTACCAGTACGAGGGGTGGTTACACGATTCTCCGAGAAAACAATATTCCCATTGGCCACCGTTGCCCAATCAGGTTTACTTGTCAAATCATAGGCTATATCCACTGTTGTATTAGGTAACTTCACTCCATTTATAGCGTCACTCTTTTGAGAAGTGACCACAAACGGATGAGCCGACTTATCCAATGCAGGCACAGATAATGTAGTCGGACTTACAGTAAAATCATAAGCCGGCATTTTAGGCATAAAATAAACTTCATTTTCTTCTCCTGAAGCAAAGGTTCTATCTTCTGCAAAAGAAAATGGATGAGAGGCACCACCAGAATAGGTCAATGTACTAAACTTTTCATTTGCCTTCCAAGTCTGCGGTACTATAACCCCTTTAAAGCAAAGTTGATCTGGAAGAGATACTTTTTCTAGCGGAAGATCCACCCGTTTATTGGATATCGTTGTAACCTCCCCCATAGCAAGATTTATCTTCGTGTCCGTATAGGTATGCACCGATATTTGAGCGTTTTCTCTATTCTCCGTTGCGGTATATTTCACATTGACCTTTGAAAGTAAATGTCTAAAAGAAAGAGGAATGTACTGAGATCCATCCATATCACTATTTACGGCATACAGAAAATCATCCTCTCGACCAGTCCCCTTAACTACATGCAATAAAGCGGTAGCATCAGTAATCTGGCTGTACCAAGGATAGTACACATAGAACTCCAGCCTCCTGTCAGGAGAATTGAATATCAGATTGTCTAAATCCGCAGCGACAAAAGCTTTTTTGGTACTATTAAAGACGTATTTCTTATTGTCCGCATAGTTCCCAACAGGCTGTAGCGTAGCGTTAGAAGATTTATCCAATACATAGATACCGATTGCATCCCCATCTTCAAAATCAAGAACTTCATTCGCTCTCGTCTGGGTCTGTTCTTGGTAGAATATTACTTCTTTAGGACCTTGTTTGGCATCTTCCTCATCTCTATTGCACGAGAGAAGAAGAACACTAAGCATTGTTAGTATAAAATATCTCATAAGTCTTATTAAAGGATTGGCACTAAAGAAATGTCACTATCTGAATTAGCTCCCCACGGTTCAATTGTTATACCGTCGTCATTGCCACCATCGCCATCACCTGTACCGCCACCACCGATCTCCAAACCACTATTTTCAACGGTAAGAGTATAAATATTCCTGAAAGCCGGTTTCCAAGTTGTACCAACAGGAAATTCATAGCGAAATTGACGATCATCAATCGTAAACACAGCTCTTATATTCTTCCCAACAGTAGCACTCACTGGCAAACAAATACTGCTCACTGTCTGGTACGTATCCGTTAACAACAACTGCTTACCGGGCATAAGAGCCAATACCCCATCGGTAGAAGTTCCAGTAATTTGTCCCGTGCTTAAGTCAATAGTTCCTGTTGTTTTAAACACATTATCAGCATCATTATTCTCGATTTTCAGTGCAGATATTAATCCTGGCCCTTCATTATAGCTTGCCGATTTCCGGATCTTAAATACCACTTGACTAAGCGCATGCTTCATCTCTATATTCACATTCTTCTGTGTAATAGAAGCTGGGGTTTCTGCATGCCCATACAAATAGTCAGTCTGAGTATTTGACTCGACAGGCACAGCCATTCCATTGTTGCTGGTACCCGAATAAGGATAGTAAGCAAAAACTTCGGCCTGATTCTCATCTAAATAAATGTTCTGAGCAACAAAACCTTTCCCATTATGACGGAAAGCTACATTGGTATAACGATCCACATTTCCAAGGTAAGGTTTATCAATAGTACCATTACAGACAAAAACGCCAATAGCATCATTCTCTTCCCAGTCCACTTTCTCAGCCCGGCTTTGAGGACCTCCAATATAAGCGTTAATGGACAAACCAGGAAGGCCATTAATCTCTTCGTTAGATGTACAAGAAGAAACAAAAACAGTAAATAAGCATAAAAATGCGGTAGATAATTTTTTCATATTCATGATTCGTTATTTATTAAAGTTTATATCATTTTGTTCCATGTCCTGCCATTTTTCAATATAGATATTGTCAAATAGCATGTTTTCACCAATCTCAACGACTAAGTCTATCACCATACCATCAACAGTAAAGTCTTTAAGTACAGAAGACAAATCAACCTGAGAGTACTGTTTAAAAGTCTCGCCCAAACATTCAATTTTCAGTGTATTAGGAATAGCGTTAGAAATGCCGAAAACGAAAGCACTAGAGGTAAACCGATTATCAACCTCAGTCGGAGAGAAAGGGAATACAAGCCCCGCATAATCTGCTATGGGCTGATTAGTATATATTTTACGCCCTGTAATAACCCCGGATAACATGGCTTCAAGAGAGGTGATCTGATGTGTTTGTGATAATCCTTTCAGAGTGATGTTGATGACAATCTTCTGGACCAGAGGACGTAAATTAAACACCCTTTTAAGAGTATCTTCCGGAAGAATACTTCCTTCGCTAGAATCAGTATACACCAACTTCTGTGAATTAGCTATTATGGGGATACCATATTTTACGGAACTTACCGTATCGGCATAGATTTCAATAGCAGAAAGCTCCTCCACATTTCTTACCTTGTTATTAAATAAACTATAGGCCAGAAACTTATACTCACCGGTAGCAATTCGGCTTAGAAACTGATTATTGACCTCAAAATAGTCAGGTTCTCCAAGCTTCTCTGTATACTCTGCTCCTGAATAGTAATCGTAATACCGAACCTGTATATCCTCCGTTGTTGGAGGAGCTACATTATCAGAAACATAAGCTCTCAAATAGCCCTTCATACCACAATCTTCCTGGAACATATTACAGGCTCCCAGTAGCAGTAGCAAACATGAAGCTAACATGATAGTTTTTACTTTCATTGTTCAAAATTTAATTTAAAATCTGTTATTATTTGATTGATCTCTGGATCAAGTTGCCCACGATACCATTTGCTAGGTTCAAGTTGACAAGCCTTCTCAAAAGCTTCAACAGCATCTTTTATGCGTTTCTCACGAACATAAAGAATAGCCAAGAGGTAATATGTGTTGTCATTCTGCGGAAGGGCCTGTAAAACCTCAATGGCACGTTGATCATAACCAAGGCTCATTAGACAAACCCCGGTATTATAATCCCTATATTCATCCAATGTAGCTAGAGCTGCACTGTATTTCCGGTTCTCCAAGAGTTTTATAGCGTCCATATAAGCCGTATCTATCACACTAGTATGGATAGTATCTTTTATCATCTCCTTACGATGAAGATGAAATTTGAAGTTTACAGCACGCAACTGGGGATATAGCTCTTTCCTGATATAAGGATAATCAGGATACTTCCGTAGCAAACTTTCTTTTAGGTCATTACTTCCTGTTGAAGAGATAGCGGCCAGTATTTCCGACCGATTGCGAATATTAGCATCCATACGAATTAACTCTGTAAGTTTGTCCCAATCTTCTCCAAGAGCATAAGGTTTAAATAGGGCCAAGCTCTCCGTATCATCAGTACGCTTCATTAAATACTGTTTCAACTCATCAGCTCTAAGTCCGGACAATTTTTTATTTGCGAAGTTATCTCCTTCCGGTGATGCAGTAGCAATCATGTTCACACTATCAAGAACCAACTCACCACTATAAGTCAGAGAATGCAAAGTCTCCAAGACACGATCTATTTCAGCTTTATTTTTCCCTATTGATTCTATGAACTTGGTAGATCCAACACCATAAGTTATGTAAGCTGTCATGTTGGTCTGGGCATGCCGGGAAATAATAATTCGTTTATATTTAGGAGATCGGTCTAAAAATTGGACCATGCTGGAAATATAGTAAGTCAAGGTATCGGTTTGCGGAAGTTTATACCGACTTTCGTCCAGTGCAATCACCTCACCATTAATCATCACATTGATTTTCTTAATCGCTTCATCAGCATCAATCTTTTGGGAATAATAGTACTCGAATTTATCTCCAACCTGTATTACAGTATCTAGCTTGCAACTTTCTCTGGGGAAGCGGATATACTCTTTATATTTATCATCTATAAGAGCTTTCTTACGCTCGTTCTCCATCATCTTTTTATAGTCGAAGAAACGTTTGGAAATCTCAATTGAATCCTCTGGAGTAATAGTCTTCTGCATGAGATTGTACTCCGGTGAAAGAAAATTATTCCATTTACCTGGTGCTCCCGATAAATCACGTTCAAGCCAATAAGCAGGTAGTACTGCCTTCCAACTCTTAGGATTTACCGTTGCACGGTTACGTTCCATCAGTCCGTTAAACAACAAATGTCGTTTATTCCGGATACTTCGCCAATCGACAAATCGTTGTTGCGATAATAACTCTTTTTGCCAAGAGTAATAAAACTGCTCTTCAATATCCAAAAGGGCTTTCTGGTATCCCTTGGAATCGAAAAGATACTGCATATAAGCACTATCCGGTATAATCGAATTTATAAAGTTCTGATACATCTGATACCCTTTAGCCTGCTGCTTTATGAATTGGGCACCAGAAAGCAATATCTTATCAAACTCTATTATACGCCCATTCTTGTCTGCATAGGGGGTTAACCGGACTTGCCACTTATTATTAATCAAACTGGCAGGCACTTCCACTTTGAAATCAAGACTAATCTTACCCGCACGCTCTGGTATATTTTTACTTTTGGCAACAATTGTAATGTCAGCGAGTGATATATCCATGATATTCTCCCCCGTTGCTTCATCCTTACCGTAACTTGTATATTTCTCCTTCAATATTTTCTCTGTTTCAGCACTATATACACGGGTAGAGTCAATCTTATCAGCATCAGTTTTTTTACGGGACACCTGACTCAACCTCACCCGTTCATTTTCCTTCTCAAGTACAGAAACCAAAGGAGAAGCACAACTAAAAACCAATATGGAAATGGTAATTAAAAATATAGATTTACTTCTTATACTCATTGGAAAGTTACATTATTTTATCTGTGAAATTTTTTTCATAGCATTCAATTTTTTTCGTAAAAATGAAAAAATACAGTAGCCGAAGGATGCTCTAAATAAAGCTTCTTTAAAAAAGAGGTCAGCTTTTGAACAATAGGCGCCTCCAATAAAGTCACATGTATGGAGCTAAAGAAAACGAATGCAGTAGATATCTTACAAAAACCTGTAAGCAAAGGATTCCCTTCTTCATCATTACTTAGTGATTGTATATTACAGGTATTTTCCAGGAAGCCACTTATATCTGTACGCGAGAAAAAAGCCTCCATGTCTTTTTCCAACAGGTAACAAGAGGTTATCATTTCTTCTTTTCCGCCTTCAATAGTTATTGGCCGAGTAAAGTCGATCCGTCTCATCTCATGCTGGTCGACAGTCACTCCACCAAGGGATAAATTAATAATATAAGCCTCTGAATAAATTTTTTGTATAACGGCCT
>USSR01000472.1 GCA_900557355.1 uncultured Bacteroides sp. | reverse complement strand
TCCCTACAGGGCGAAAACTGTGAACTAAGTGTCCAGTATAAATACGAGACGTTTAAAATCAAGTGTAAAAAGCTATGGTAACAAACAAAAAGAGCCGTATCATTTACGGCTCTTTTTTACAGGTACCCCATCTTTCATTTCATATTTCTTGGGGTCATGTCTTATTGCTTTCAGCAGGAGTTTATTATACTCCTCCATAGTAACCACCCGCATATCGGGTTTTTGAGTTTCTTTTTTACCGGCCATATATCAAGTCCTCATATTTTAGTCTTCGTTCCATTCTATACAAAAATAGATTAAATCTTTGGGTTTCACAAATTTTTCTTGTGTTATATCTAAAGACAAACTCGTCCACGTACTTTTGAAGGTGCTTCTTTGATACCTTGTTATAAATACCTATTATCCCTCTCTTGAATATACTCCAAAAACCTTCTATAGTATTGGTATGAACATCTCCATATCCGTAGAGTTTCCCTGCATGATTTACGCTTGCATGAATATAATACTTATCAATGTCTCCATAATTCCATTCATCCGAGTAAATTACGGTACCCTCTTTTACATAACCCTTTATATAAGATAACAGAGTAGAAGCTTTGGTGTTTTTCACGACTTTAGCAATTAGTCTTCCGTTTCTTTCTAACATCCCAAATACTGGAACCTTATCCTTGTAGCTTCGTCCTTGGCATTTCTTAACCTTCTTGTCTTTATGCCTATTTTTATTCTTTCCTCCGACAAATGTTTCATCAATTTCTACTGTCCCTTCAAGTGGTGGAGGGTCTTCTTCAAAGCACACCCTTATTCTTTGCAACATAAACCATGCAGTCTTTTGGGTGACATGTATATCTCTGGCTAACTGACAAGAAGAGATGCCTTTCTTATGAGCCGTGGATAGCCATATAGCGATAAACCACTTCCGAAGTGGAACTTTAGTATTATCAAATAACGTTTTCGTCTTAACATTGAAATACTTTTTTGTGTTATTACAAAAGTATTTATTATCTTTGCACTTGTAAACCTTAGATGTTTCATCAAAAGGAGATACAACCTTATTAGACCACCTAAGTTTCTCTAAGTGCTTAATTAAGCTTAATGCACGCTTTCTCAGTTGGAAATGCAGCATTAAAATCGGCTAATGAGGAAAAATTGGCAATCATAGTATTTAACGTTTTTGTTTGCTGTAAATATAGCTATTTATTTGGACAAAAACAAATATTTACCGTAAAATTGTATATAGTCACCATTTTTTTTTTAAAGTTTAAAAGCAGGAACGAATTCACTTAGTTTCCCATTGTAAGTCAGTGTCAATTTATGCATTGCCCTTGTTACGGCTACATAGAGCATACTTTTATCAATAGTTGAGTTATAATTTTTATCATTGACATGAGGAATGATAGCTTCATCAAATTCTAATCCTTTTGCCATGTGAGATGAGGTAACGATGATACCCTTCACAAAAGCGGAACTTTGATTGGATAGAAAATAAACTTCGGCAGTATATGTCTGTAGACTTTCTGCCAGCTCTTTTGCTTGTGCTTCAGTTTTACATACTATTCCGAGTGACTTATAACCGGATTTCTTGAAGGATGAAATCAGGTCGATAATACCGGAACTTTCCTTTTCTGTATTCTCAAATTGTAGGACTGAAGGGAATTCACCATGTCGCATGATTGGTTCTAATTCATTATTCGTTTGAATTTTCTGTGCAAAATCCGTAATCTCAAATGTAGAACGGTAACTTTTGCAAAGCTTCATTACTTCGCCCATAGTGAATGCTTTTCTGATCATTCCGGCAGTTGACGAACCATAAGGATTGACAGACTGGGAGGCATCTCCAAGAATTGTTTTCCGACAGGGATAAAGTTTCTGGATAACTTTGTATTGAATCGGAGAGTAATCCTGCATCTCGTCTATCAAAAGATGCTTGACACGGCATTGGGTAATATTTCCATCTAAAGCCAGATGTAAATATGCTAAAGGGGCCAGGTCAGTGTATTCCAGTATTCTGTTTTTCTGTAATTTGAATAGTTCGGGATTACCAATCCATTCAAAGAACTCTTTATAAACTTGAAGATCATTGTTACCTGCAAACATTTTTTTTATTTCTTTCTTCAACAGATTCCTGTCGGCGGTGGTAACCGTAAAGTAGTATTGTACCTTCATCATTTCCAGGAGGTAGTCTGTCATCGCCTCGAATCGTTGACGCATGGGATAGCGATTGAAGCGTCTGAATTGCTCTTTAATATATTCAGAAGGGATAGTGATGTGCCTGGTGAGTTTTACATCTGTAGCTTTGAAATAGTTATTCTCCATATAGAGAATAAACTTATCAAGCTGTGAAATGAAATCAAAGGAGGATTTATATTTTATCCGTTCTATGAAACTCTGAGTCGTTTTTCCAAGTAATTCCGTTACCTGTTCAAAAAAGCTCTGGTATTTGTATTTATTTTCAAGAACTTCCGAAAGAATCTGTTCCATACTGGTTTCAGGCACACTTTCTTCCCCTAATTCGGGAAGGACATTCGAGATGTAATCGCCAAAAACTTTATTAGGTGAGATTATCAGTATGTCTTTTGAAGATATATCCTCTTTCAGTGTATAGAGCAGGTAAGCGATGCGATGTAAGGCGATGGACGTTTTGCCCGATCCAGCAACTCCTTGGATAATAAGTATGTGGGCTTCCTCATTGCGAATAATCCGGTTCTGTTCCCGCTGGATGGTAGTAACGATATTCCTCATTTTATCGTCTGCATTATTGCTGAGTTCTTTTTGAAGAATTTCATCGTGAACCGTCAGCGAACTTTCTATCATGTACTCCATTTTACCTTTGCGGATGCGATACTGACGTTTGAGCGAAACATCTCCACTGATTTCACCGACGGGAGAGGTGTAAGTTGCTTCTCCCAGTTCATAATCGTAGAACATACTGGAAATAGGAGCGCGCCAGTCATATATCAGATTCATCTTGCTTTGAGAATCGTAAAATGTGTGTATACCTATATAAATAGGTAGAATATTGGCACCGTTTTTCTTTTCTTTAAAATCTATCCTCCCGAAATAAGGAATATCCAGTATCCTGCCCAGTCGCCTGCGTTTATCAATCACACTTTCACCCAGTGCAAAATGATTGAGGATACTCTCGCGCATAGAACGGATTTCATGAGGATCAATATCTTTGTTCGACCAGATATAATCTTTATATTCCTGTAAGGTTTCTACATGTTCTTTGACCGAAGTATCAGTGTTATGAATCGTATCATTTATGATACTGATGACTTGTTGCAAGTGTACTCTTTCTTGTTGCTCTGTTTGATAAAGTGTCATAGTTCTTCTAATTTTTTAGCTGAAAAGTTTGGAAAGGGTGGCAAAGTTAGTTCAATTTGTCAGATTATTAAATAGCTATTTATAGCTATATATCCATCCTTTTTTCTACATTTGCAAGTCATTTCAAAAGAAAGAATATGGATATCCTTGATCTTGCCAGGCGAAATCAGCAGAAAGCCTGGAAAATAATAGAAGACACAAAAATCATTCCGACTTGGGAAAGTGTGGGTGCCAGAGTGAATCTCGTAGGTTCTTTGAATACGGGGTTATTGATGAAACACCTGGATATTGATTTTCATATTTATACCCCACAGTTTAGTTTGTCTGACAGTTTTCAGGCGATGGTAAAATTGACAGAGAATAAATCTTTTATGAAGATGGAACATAAGAATCTGTTGGATACTGAGGCGGAATGTGTGGAGTGGCATGCCTGGTATCGGGATGCAGATAATGAGCTTTGGCAGATTGATATGATCCATATTCTGGAAGGTTCCCGGTATGACGGCTATTTTGAAAAGTTTGCTGAACGGCTTTCTGCTGTTCTGACTGAGGAAACAAAGTATGCTATTTTAAAACTGAAATATGAGACTTCTGAGTCGGAAAAGATTATGGGAGTGGAATACTACGTAGCTGTTATTCGGGATGGCATACGCAGTTATGAGGAATTCATGGAATGGAGAATCCAACATCCGGTTACAGGCGTTATGACCTGGATGCCGTAAATAAGGTATTTCTTCCGGGTTAGCTTAGTACCCCCAATTCCAATCCTGCATTGATAGCCTCTATCGAATTTTGTACTCCTAATTTATGCAGAAGGTTTTGTCGGTGAATATGAACCGTATGAATACTTATGCGGAGATTATAAGCTATTTCTTTACTCAACAGCCCTTTTTGGATAAGCTGTAAAATCTCCAGTTCACGCTGTGTCAAATGGATTCGTGGATTCGTAAGTAAGGTAGGGGAGAAAGTCTGTCCATTCTTTAGATTTAATACAGTACAATCTACCTGATCCGAATCTTTTTGATTCGGTGCGATATCCATGCTCCCGAGTATGAGCCATGCTTTCCCGGTACTGTCTTTTTCTAAAACTTGTAGCCTGCTGATAACCCGTACATACTGCTGCCTGGTATTTCGTACCCGGTAACTGTAGATATTGGAATAATCATTCCTCTGCTCCGGAGGCAGACTATAAATGAATTGACTTAACCGAATCTGCAAGGCTTGCAATTGTTGTTGGTCATCGGGGTGGATGCGAGATTCCAAATAATCTCCCTGTCTCTCCAATGTAGCTATCTTATGGCTGTCATAACCCAGTAAGTCTACAAAGTTAGAGGAGGCAAAGGCATATCTGAACTTATATACATCCACCACAAAGGTACAGCTTTGGTTAAGGCGGGACATTTGGTGGAGCATTAATTTATCACGCTCCCAGATGCTATAGTCAATATCGGCAGCAGATAAATTCTGTCTGACCCACATTTCCTCTCTTGTAATGTCGGTTGGTTTCATACAGGATAGTTCTTTGATTGCAAAAGTATAACAAGTAACTGTTTATCCTTGCATGTCTATCCTGTTTTTTTGTTATTTTCCCTATATTTAAAGGTCATGCGTAATTATTCATTACTTTGATATTCAAAGAAGTCAGTCTTCACTGACGGAATTAGGACGTACATTAATAATCAGCTTGCCATTTTCTAGTTGATACCATTTTTCAAAAGGTGTTCGTAGAAAGTTCCAACAGAAACGCAATGAATCCTCATCAAATTCGTCTCTTACCGGTTCTTTCTTAAATACTACAGGGGTTAATCCGGTAGCTTTTTCAGTAGCAAGTACACGTCCTACTGTTTGAATGCTTCAATCTGTCTTTCATTTGTAGTTGGGAAGGACGATTTAGTACATATCCTATTTGCTGCCAATACATCAGGTCTTTACTGTGAAAGACAGGAATTCCGGGGAACCATTCGAAGCTGGAAGCTACCAAGTAATAATCGTTTCCTACTCGGCAGATACTGGGATCGGGATGAAATCCGGAGACGATAGGAAACTTAAAAGTGGCTGTTTCATGATTCTGTCCTTTCATCGATATTGGCCATCCGGTAAGTGATCCGATAAAAATAAGAAGAGAAAGATTTTTTTATATTGTCATTATGTATTATTTAATCTGAAAGCAAATGTAAGGGGAAATTTGGGAAATGGAATAGTAGTCATTTGTCTAAAAATAGCTCTATTTGATTATTTTTGCTATATTTGATGTAGTCTGAAGGTATTTAATTGACTACAAATAGATTAAAAG
>USSR01000471.1 GCA_900557355.1 uncultured Bacteroides sp. | reverse complement strand
TGACCTGATCCGGGTAGTGCCGGCGGAGGGAAAAGAAGAAAAGTTCCCCTTTTCTGTATTCATCTTTAATAGTTAAAATTGCAATGAGAAAACATGCAATGGCGGCCTGCCTGTTGACGGCAACGCTGGGCGTCTGTGCGCAGACGCATGAAAAGGACAGCTTGCGGGTGATAAGCCTGCAGGAAGTAGAAATTATTTCTACCCGTGCCACGGGAACTACTCCGGTGGCGTTTACCAATGTTAGTAAAGAACAGCTTAAAAAGCAGAACTTCGGACAAGACATTCCCTATCTGTTGTCGTTCACACCGTCTGTACTGACAACGAGTGATGCAGGTGCAGGTATCGGTTACACCAGTATTCGGGTGCGCGGAACAGATGCTACACGCATCAATGTAACCACTAACGGTATACCCATGAACGATGCGGAAAGCCATTCTATCTTTTGGGTAAATACTCCCGATCTTGCCTCTTCACTTCAGGACTTGCAGATTCAACGCGGTGCAGGAACTTCCACAAATGGTGCAGGAGCATTCGGAGCCAGTATCAATATGAAGACACAAGGCATTCTACCCACACCGTATGCAGAATTCTCAGGCTCTTACGGGTCATTCAATACCCATAAAGAAACGGTAAAGGTAGGCACCGGCCTCATCAATGGACGATGGGGAGTTGATGCACGTCTGTCTAATATCCACAGTGACGGCTACCGTGACCGTGCCAGTGCCGACCTGAAATCTTATTTTGTGCAGGGCGGATATTATGGCGACAAGACTACCGTCAAATTCATCACCTTCGGCGGAAAAGAAGAAACATATCATGCTTGGGATGGTCTGGATAAAAAAACATTGGAAAACGACCGTAAGTACAATCCCAACGGAGCCATAGAAGATGCCCAAGGAAATGTAATCGGATTCTATGACAATCAGATAGATTACTACCGCCAGACACATTACCAATTATTACTAAACCAGATATTGTCTTCTTCATGGAAGCTGAACATAGCACTGCACTACACTGACGGTTACGGTTACTATGAGGAATACAAAAATCGGCGTACACTGGTGGAGTATGGCTTGACTCCATTTGAAACAAACGGTACCACTATAGAGAAATCGGACCTTATACGCCGTAAACTGGTAGACAGTGGTTTCGGTGGCGGTATATTCTCTTTCGATTATAAAGGAGATAAGTTAGATGCCTCCATCGGTGGCGGACTGAATTATTATAAGAATACCCATAACGGCAAGGTGGTATGGGTGAAGAATTATCTGGGTGAGCTTGCCCCCGATCATGAATATTACCGCAACATCGGACGGAAAACAGATGGCAACATCTACGCAAAGGTAAATTATGAAATACTGGATGGGGTTAGTTTATATGCCGATATGCAATATCGCTATCTGCGCTACAAGATAAACGGCAATAACGACAAGTGGGATTGGACAGCCGATCCGGCACACCTGCAACCGCTGAATATTGATGAAGATTTCAGTTTCTTCAATCCTAAAGCCGGTATCTTCTGGCAAATTAATCCCTATAACAGTCTTTATGCCTCCTTCAGTGTGGCAAATAAAGAACCGACACGTAACAACTATACCGACAACCTGTTTGCTGCGCAACCAAAATCAGAACGGATGTTCGACTATGAACTGGGCTACAACTTCCGCAAAGGTTGGTTTAATGCAGGCGTCAACCTGTACTATATGGATTATAAGAATCAATTGGTGCTAAATGGACAATTGAACGAAATCGGAGAACCCGTAGCAGAAAACGTGAAGGACAGTTATCGCATGGGCATCGAGTTGATGGCAGGCGCCCGCATCACCAACTGGCTGCGCTGGGATGTCAATGCAACCTGGAGCCGCAACCGCATCAAGAATTACACCGAATATCTGAATGATGTGAATGAGGACTGGAAAGATATGTATAGTGAAAGCTGGGGCATCTCGCAGACCACCCGCTATATCGGAACCACTCCCATCTCTTTCTCACCGGACTTCATGGCAAACAGCCTCATCTCTTTGGATTATAAAGGTTTTAATGCATCTTTGCAGACGCAATACGTCAGCAAGCAATATTTAAACAATGCTCATCAGGAAGATTGTACGCTGGATGCCTACTGTGTTAGCAACCTGAGTCTCGGATATACTTTCAAACTGAAAGGGCTGAAATCTGTTAATGTAGGTGTAACAGTCTATAACCTGTTTGACGAAACCTACGAAAGCAACGGCTATGCATCGGGAAGTGCTGTGTACGAAGGTCACGGTAAGAATCAAATAAAGGATAAAGACAGCAAATTGCTTTATACATCCAATTATGCAGCCTACTATCCCAATGCAGGTATTAACGCGCTGGCACATATTACGCTGAGTTTTTAGTACATGGAACAAACTCTCGAAATTATCGGAACCATCGTCGGTCTTGTCTACCTCTGGTTAGAATACCGGGCGAGTATCTATCTTTGGATAGCGGGCATCATCATGCCTGCTATCTACATTTTCGTCTATTACGATGCCGGACTGTATGCTGACTTCGGAATAAATATCTATTATCTGGGGGCAGCCGTCTACGGTTGGATGATGTGGAAATACGGCAGTTTTGTAAGACGAAAACTTCATCTACGTATCAAAGAAGGGCAGCAGGAACTTCCCATTACCCGTATGCCGATGAAATATTACCTGCCCCTCGGCATTATATTCGTCGTTACTTTTGTCGGCATTGCCTGGATACTCATTCGTTTCACCAACAGTAATGTACCCTGGCTTGATTCTTTCACCACTGCCCTCAGTATTGTAGGCATGTGGATGCTGGCACGTAAATATGTAGAACAGTGGTGGGCATGGATTGTAGTGGACATTGTCAGTGCAGGACTCTATGTTTACAAAGACCTCAATTTCACAGCAGGACTGTATGCTCTTTATACAATAATCGCTATCTTTGGCTACTTCAAATGGAAGAGGATGATGGAAAGAGTGGTAGAGTGATAAGATGGTAAGGTGATAAAAGAAACAATGATGAAAGAAAATGATAATAAAAATTCAGTGGAACTCTGTGTTCTCTGTGGTGAACCGGAAGCAGTAATCTTAGCCAATGGTGATTATCCGACTCATCCTATACCTTTGCAGATACTGGCAAGCGCTCCTTATATCGTTTGCTGCGATGGCGGTGCAGATGCTTATATAAATCGTGGCAACGTACCTGATGTTATCATCGGTGACGGAGATTCACTGAGTGAAGAAAACCGCCGGAAATATAGTCATATTCTTCATTACATCTCCGACCAGGAAACCAACGACCAGACTAAAGCCGTAAACTTCCTTTTATCACAAGGTAAAAAAAATATCGCTATCGTAGGAGCCACAGGCAAACGGGAAGACCATACTTTAGGAAATATCAGCCTGCTCATTGATTATATGCGTACCGGAGCTCATGTCCGCATGCTGACCGATTATGGTATTTTTATTCCCTGCCATGATACCTGTTCTTTCCCCAGCCAACCGGGTCAACAGATTTCAATCATAAACTTTGGTGCCCATAACCTGCGAGGTGAAGGCTTAGTATACCCTCTCAGTGACTTCACTAACTGGTGGCAAGGTACACTGAACGAAAGCACGGAAACAGAATTCAGTATTCACGCGGAAGGAGAATACCTGGTAGTTATTAACTATTAGCTTTCCTCTCCGCTACCTCCACAAAGTACACACTCAGACATATCATCCCGATAGCCACCCCCTGTTCCCAGGTAAAGCGGTCTTGCCCCACGATATAAGAAACGACACTGGTCACAATCAGTATCAGATAACCATACATGGCCACTACGGTTGTCTTCAGATACTTCAATCCGATGGGCATCAACCAATAACTAAGATAAGTAGGGAAAATAAGGATGAATGCCAGAACCACCCACGGCATCCAGTGCCAGGTTCCATGTACTGCGTCGGCGAACAACGGCGCGTTCCAGCCCAGGATAGTAGATATCACCAGACCGGACAGCGCCGCGCCCCCAAACACATATTTCATTACAGTCACCAAGCCAATCTCTTCCAGCAATTTCTTACTCAGAATCAGATAAATGGCAAAGAACACCGAACTGAGCAGGCACAACATATTACCTGTAAAGGCATCATGTGCCAAGTCATCGCTGCCTTGAGTCAATATACAGAGTAGCGCACCACCGAAACCGAGGGAAATTCCGATAATTTTCATCAGTGTAGCCCGCTCGTGCAGAAAGAGAACGGAGATAAGAAATACCCAGATAGGTTGCAGGGAATTGAATATGGCACTGCTAACAGGCGTCGTCTTACTGATACCCAGCAAATAGCAGAACATAAAACCATACATGCCGAATGCCCCCAGACAAAGTAACCCGATACGCTGCCGCCGTGTGATAGGCGCTTCTTTCACAAACCAGCCTGTCACCCAGAACGCCACAGCAGCAAAAGTACAACGCACCGTGACGCCCGTCAATGCACCCATCCACACAGGCAACAGGAATTTCAGGGCATTCATATTCAATCCCGCAAATATTCGCGAGACTACCAAACTTAAATTGGCCTCCAGTTTCTTATCTTTCATTCGGATATCGCAATTTTGGTTTCAAGGCAGAGAACACAGAGAGAAGAAAATTGTTCAACGTACATGGATATTCCAAAACTATTCGTATCTTTAGGATGTTCTATGGAAAACAAAAAAGGATAGCCCTATGAAAAGTAAAAAAGACACACTGCGTACCGAAACGCAAGATGAACCTAAGAGCAAAGAACAAGTGCTCACATTCTCTCATCAACTGCGTCGGAAAATTGAAACAGCCTGCTGCCAACTGGATAACCGCGAAGGACAGAATAACTTAACAATAAACAAGGAGGTAGCAGAATGGCTAAGCAAGTAATATGGTCGCTCGTCGCCAAGAAACAGTTGAAGGAAGCATTCCAGATACTAAAGCTAAAGAATGGGAATAATGAGGTTGGTGAAGTGCTCTATGTACAATTACAGAACATATTGCACCGCATCAGCATGAATCCGTTCATCGGACAAACAACAGAAGTAGAAAATATACGCTACATCATTCCTCACCCGGGATATACACTTTTCTATCGACATAGCCTCAAGAAGATAGAAGTTGTTGTACTATGGGATAACCGGTTAAAAATGGGAGAACTGAAGGAAGTTCCCAAGAAGGATTTTTAATATCTGCCATGCTTCGACTACACTCAGCATGGCAGATATTAAAAAATCAGTACTTATAGCGACAATAGATAACTTTTAAAATCAGCAAATTCCTTTGTCATCGATAGGCTTTGCTTTTCACCTTGCATAAAAGCTTTCAGTTTTGCAGGAATCTCTATGCTTTCATCGATAATACCTTCTACGGTTTCGAGGAATTTCGCCGGATGTGCCGTCTCCAGAAAAACGCCAGTTTCACCTGGTTTCAATCCTTCTTTCAGAGCACGGAAACCACAGGCACCATGCGGATCGAGCAGGTAATGACATTCCTTCCACGTTTCACGCATCGTTTCGGCAATCTGTTCATTAGTATAAGTAGTACCACTGATTTCAGCAGAGATGGCCGCATGGCTACCTCCATAAAGATCGAGCACACGCGCAAAGTTACTCGGATCGCCTACGTCCATAGCA
>USSR01000470.1 GCA_900557355.1 uncultured Bacteroides sp. | reverse complement strand
ACCTAATAAGACTAAGGCTAAGAATTCGGATATAGGAACCAATACGGGATTATGGTTTTCTGCTACTTCTATCTTGGTTTCACTTGCAAATATATTGGTAATTTTATTAAATAAGTAATTAGTAATGAAAGAGAATGAGAATTCGTATAACAATAATATGAGTGAATTAGACGAAGAGAAAGTAAATTATCAGGAAATTCTCTTTAAGTATATCATTCACTGGCCTTGGTTTATTGCTTCGGTTTTAGCTTGTTTGATTGGCGCTTGGGTGTATTTGCATTTTCAAACTCCTGTGTATCAGGTCTCTGCATCTATCATGATAAAGAATGATAAAAAGAATGGTGGTGGAAATACTGCAGATTTGGAAAGCTTGGGATTAGGTGGGGTGATTACTTCTACGCAGAGTATTGATAATGAGATAGAAGTGCTACGCTCAAAAACAATACTGAAAGAGGTCGTTAATAATCTGGAACTTTATATTACTTACTATGATGAGGATGAGTTTCCTAAAAAGGAACTGTATAAAACCTCTCCCGTAATTGTGAATTTGACGGCACAAGAGGCGGATAAATTGCCAAATGTAGCTTTGGTTGATATGAAGTTATCTCCAGAGGGTGGTCTGGATGTGAATCTAAAGATAGGCTTGAATGAATATAATAAGCATTTTGATAAACTTCCAGCAGTGTTACCTACGGATGCAGGTACATTTGGGTTTACATTGAAAGATTCTTTATCAAATGGGAAGATAGTAGGGCAAAGTGTAGTACGAAATATCAGCGCTGTAGTTAGTCAGCCTTTTGGGGTGGCAAAAGGATATCAGTGGGCATTGGAAATAGCACCTACCTCAAAAACGACTTCTGTAGCAGTTGTTTCATTGATGAATACGAATATACAGCGGGGACAGGACTTTATTAATAAGTTAATGGAAATGTATAATCGGAATACGAATAATGATAAAAATGAGGTTGCCGAAAAGACGAGAGAGTTTATCAATGAACGTATTAAGATTATTGATGAGGAACTTGGCACTACAGAGGATAAGCTGGAAGCTTTTAAAAGAAATGCAGGATTGACGGATATCAGTAGTGATGCCCAATTAGCAGTATCGGGAAATGCTGAATATGAAAGAAAACGTGTAGAAAATGGAACTCAAATTAATTTAGTTCGTGATCTTAATAAATATATCAATAATCCGTCGAATGAGTATGAAGTATTACCTAGTAATATTGGTTTATCCGATAATGGTTTAACTACTCAAATAGATCGTTATAATGAATTGATTATTGAACGTAAGCGTTTACTTCGTACTTCTACGGAAAGCAACCCGATGATTGTAAATCTGGATACAAGTATTCGTGCCATGAAAGCAAATGTAAAAGCTGCTATTGATGGGACTTTACAAGGCTTGCTTATCGTGAAGGCTGATCTGGATCGTGAGTCCAGTCGTTTTTCCCGTCGTATCAGTGATGCTCCGGGACAGGAGCGCCAGTATGTAAGTATTGCACGTCAGCAGGAAATCAAGGCTGGGCTTTATCTGATGCTTTTGCAGAAACGTGAAGAGAATGCTATTACTTTAGCCGCTACTGCGAATAATGCGAAGATTATTGATGAGCCAGCAGCTGAAGGTGCTCCAGTTTCTCCTAAGCCTAGGATAATCTACTTAATTGCTTTAGTGGTAGGAGTGGGATTGCCTGTTAGTATTATTTTTTTAATTGGTTTGACTAAATTTAAAATAGAAGGGCGTGGTGATGTAGAGAAGTTAACAAGTCTGCCTATTGTAGGTGATGTACCGTTGACAGAAGAAGCAAACGGTTCTATTGCTGTGTTTGAGAATCAGAATACTTTAATGAGTGAAACTTTCCGTAATATCCGTACTAATCTTCAGTTTATGCTTGAGAATGATCAGAAAGTGATTTTAGTGACTTCGACGGTTAGCGGTGAAGGTAAATCTTTTATTTCTTCAAATCTAGCGATTAGTCTTTCTTTATTAGGAAAGAAAGTGGTGATTGTGGGGCTTGATATTCGTAAGCCTGGTTTGAATAAAATTTTTAATCTTCCGCGGAAAGAGCAAGGGATTACTCAATATCTGTCGAATCCAGAAAAGAATCTGATAGATTTCGTTCAGCCTTCGGATGTTAGTAAGAATTTGTTTATTCTTCCAGGAGGAACTGTACCACCTAATCCAACAGAGTTATTAGCTCGTGATAGTTTGGATAAAGCGATTGAGGTATTGAAAAAGAACTTTGATTATATAATTTTGGATACTGCCCCGGTTGGTATGGTGACTGATACTTTGCTCGTAGGTCGTGTCGCTGATTTGTCTGTTTATGTATGTCGTGCAGACTATACTCGGAAAGCTGAATTTACCTTGATTAATGAATTGGCTGATAGTAATAAGTTACCCAATCTTTGTACTGTAATCAATGGTCTTGATCTTCAGAAGAAAAAGTACGGTTATTATTACGGTTATGGTAAGTATGGCAAATATTATGGCTATGGTAAGCGTTATGGGTATGGGTATGGGTATGGCTATGGAGAGCATACAATAAAGGAAGAATAAATATCTAAAATAGTAAGTACTTAACAATAATAATATATGAATATAGCAATTGTAGGCACGGGTTATGTTGGCTTGGTGTCCGGTACTTGTTTTGCAGAAATGGGTGCCACTGTGACTTGCGTGGATGTAGACGCAAATAAAATAAACAAACTGAAAGTTGGTGAGATGCCTATTTATGAACCGGGGTTGGAAGAATTGGTGAAGCGTAATGTAAGTTATGGGCGGCTGAATTTCACGACAAACTTGACCGAAGTCTTGGATGATGTAGAAGTAGTCTTTTCTGCTGTAGGAACTCCTCCTGACGAAGATGGAAGTGCTGACTTAAAGTATGTACTTGCTGTAGCTCATCAATTTGGACAAAGTATTAACAAGTACACAATTTTAGTGACCAAATCAACTGTCCCCGTAGGTACTGCTCGAAAAGTGAAAGCTGTCATTCAGGAGGAACTAGATAAGCGTGGGGCGGATATATCCTTCGATGTAGCCAGTAACCCTGAATTCCTGAAAGAGGGAGCGGCTATCAAAGACTTTATGAGTCCTGACCGAGTGGTAGTAGGTATTGAGAGCAAGAAGGCCGAAGAGGTGATGACTAAGCTTTATCAACCCTTCTTACTCCAGAACTTCCGTGTGATCTTTATGGATATTCCTAGTGCAGAGATGACTAAATACGCAGCGAATGCGATGTTGGCTACCCGTATTAGTTTTATGAATGATATAGCTAATTTATGTGAACGAGTAGGAGCTAACGTAGACCATGTACGTAAAGGTATTGGAGCCGATGTGCGTATTGGCCAGAAATTTCTTTATGCCGGTTGTGGATATGGCGGTAGCTGTTTTCCGAAAGATGTGAAAGCTTTAGTGCATACAGGCATCGAAAACGGCTATCACATGGAGGTGATTGAAGCAGTAGAGCGTGTTAACGATCGTCAGAAGAGCATTGTGTATGATAAACTGACTCGTTTGATGGGTGATGTAAAAGGTAAAACCATTGCTATGCTAGGTTTAGCCTTTAAACCTGATACAGACGATATGCGCGAAGCTCCCGCTTTGGTGGTTATTGATAAGTTGCTGAAGGATGGTGCTATCGTTAGAGTCTTTGACCCCATCGCTATGCTTGAATGCAAACGTCGTATTGGTGAGGTGGTAACCTACACTGAAAATCTATATGACTGTGCCGATGGCGCTGATGCGTTGTTGCTAATGACTGAATGGAGACAATTTCGCCTACCCACTTGGAACGTGATTCAGAAAGTAATGACTGATAAATACATTGTAGATGGACGTAATATTTGGAATCGTGCGGAATTGGAAGAGTTGGGATTTAGTTATACGAGAATAGGGGAAAAGTGATTTTTTATTCTTCATATTGAATAGCATAGATATTATAGTATAGCTGAATGATGATGACGCAGAGTAATAATAAAAGAATAGTTAAAAATACACTTTTCTTATATATTCGTATGTTCCTGATGATGGGCATAAGTTTATATACAAGTAGAATAATATTAGCTACATTAGGTGTAACAGATTATGGTATTTATAATGTAGTTGGCGGAGTAGTAACTATGCTTGGTTTTCTTACTGGTGCAATGAGTTCAGCAACTCAACGCTTTTTGTTAGTTAAATTAGGGATTAATGATGTGGAAGGACTTAGAACAACCTTTCATTCAGCTTTATTAATTCATTTCATTATAGCATTTATAGTATTATTCTTAGCGGAAACTATTGGGCTGTGGTTCTTGAATGTGCAAATGAATATCCCCGTCACAAGAATGGAAGCAGCCAATTGGGCCTATCAAGCAACGGTGATATCTTTTGCTTTTTCGTTATTCATTGTACTGTATAATGCTTCTGTCATTGCTCATGAAAGAATGGGTGCCTTTGCATATATTGGAATATTTGATGCTGTAGCAAAGTTAGCGATTGCTTATCTATTATTAGTTATTGGTTATGACCATTTAATAGTATATTCAATTTTGTTGTTATTGGTAGGTATCATTAGTAATCTGCTTTATATTATATATGCTCGTACTCATTTTACAGAGTGTACAATGAACTTTTCTTTGGATAAAGAGTATTTTAAGTCCATAATGAATTTTGCGGGGTGGAATTTGATAGGAAATTTAGCATATGTCGTAAAATCACAAGGAATCAACATTCTTATTAATATTTTTTGCGGCCCGGCTATCAATGCGGCAAGAGGTATTGGATTTCAAGTGAATCAAGCTGTAACTTCATTTGTAACCAACTTCCAAATGGCTTTGAATCCCCAGATTACAAAGTCTCATGCACAGGGTGACATGGATTATCTTAATGAATTGATATTTAGAGGCACTTTGTATTCTTTCTATTTAATGTTGTTTTTATCGATGCCTATATTGGTGAATACTCATTTTATACTATCAATATGGTTGGTAGAAGTTCCACAATATTCAGTAGAATTTGTACAATTGGCAATTATTCTTTCTTTGTGTGATACGCTATATAGACCATTGCTTACTGCCCATTTGGCTACAGGAAAAATAAAAAATCTACAGATCATAGTAGGTGTTGTCAATCTCTTGAATTTACCTGTTTCGTATTTTCTATTGAAGATGGGATTTAATGTTTTATGTACGATGTGGGTTGCGATAGCCATATCATTAATTACTCTATTGTTGCGAATATTTTGTTATTGTAGTATCGAAGTGTTCCCTGTACTAAATTTTGTAAAGCAAGTTTTGCTTAGAGTATTGTTAGTTTCTCTATTTGCTATATTCTCAACATTTATTTTGCAATTTATGCATTCAGATGGCTGGTCATATTTCTTTTTATCTTCTTTCTATTGTGTTGTTTGTATCACAATAATCACCTATGTAATAGGGTTAGATAAAAGAACTAAAGATTTCTTGAAGAAAAAAATTAGAGTTATTATGTATCATGAGTAAGAAAGTAGTTCGAATTTTAAGATTGTTGATAGAGTTGAGGTATAAATATTTGTTTCAATTCTCCATTGTAATAGTGGAACGTGGATCTAAATTGGAAGTTGGAGAGAATACTAAGATTATTAAATCAAAGATTGTAGTCAAAAATCTA
>USSR01000469.1 GCA_900557355.1 uncultured Bacteroides sp. | reverse complement strand
TGGTTTCGGTTTCATTATCTTGCTTATATACTTTATAATGTGCACATCCGCGCGCAGCAATTTGCGGCAGATGGGTAATACTGATTACCTGGCGATCCTGTTCGCCCATTTCCTGCATAATGTCCGCCATACGGTCGGCAATCTCACCGGATACTCCTGTATCTATTTCATCGAATACAATAGTGGGCAATTTCACCGCACCCGCTATCATGGCCTTGATGGACAACATGACACGTGCAATTTCACCACCGGAAGCTACCGATGAAATGCTTTGCAATGCGCCGTTCTTATTGGCAGAAAAGAGAAAGTTTACAGTATCTTCACCGTGTACGCCAGGCTCTTTTCTCATTCCCATTTCCACCTGAAAACGCACATTAGGCATACCCAGCGGAATCAAACGTGAAGCCATCTGCTTCTCAACTTCACGGGCAGCACTGGTACGGGCTTTGGTAAGAACAGCAGCCTGCTTTTTCACCTTATTATATAAGGTATCGCAAAGAATTGTCAACTCACCGATACGTTCATCATAAGAAGTAATGGCTGCCAACTTTGCTGCATATTCCTCAGTAAGCGCCAGCAACTCTTCTACGGTAGTTACTCTATGCTTTTGCTGTAAGGTATAAATCAGATTCAACCGATCGTTCACCTCTTCCAGACGCTCAGGGTTAAACTCGACATCCTCTTCCTGAGAAGAAACCTCCTGAGAAACATCTTTCAATTCAATATATGTACTTTCCAGACGTTCAGCAAGTTCTGTAGCCGGAGAATAGACCTTTTGCAGACCAAGCATTGTATTCAGACTTTCCTTCAACCCAGCCAACAAACCGCCTTCATCAGAGGTCAGCAACTGCCCGACGCGGAACAAACCGGCCTTTATTTCTTCAGCATGACTCAATGTATCCGTCTCTTGTTCCAGTTCTTCCTGTTCACCTGCAGATAAATTCGCTTCTTCTAACTGTTCCAACTGGAAACGGATATAGTCTTCATCTGCTTTATTCTGCTCAGCACGGGCTATAAGATCAGCCAAGTCCTGTTGTGCCTGCTTCCATTCTCTGTACAAAGATTGATAAGCGGAAAGTTGTTCATCATTATGAGACAATATATCAAGTACATTCAACTGGAATCCTTCTTTATTCAACAAAAGATTCTGGTGCTGAGAGTGCACGTCAATAAACTGTTCTCCAAGTTCTTTCATTTGTACAAGCGAAGCCGGAGTATCATTGATAAAGGCACGACTCTTGCCGGATGCGTAAACCTCACGACGCAAGATACACTCTTCTTCATATTCCAGTTCATTCTCCTCAAAAAAAGGTTCCATACCATAAGCTGAAATATCAAAACGAGCCTCAATCACACATTTCGATGCACCCTGGCGAATGGCTTTTACTTCGGCACGCTGCCCCAGCAACAAACCGATAGCACCTAGTATAATAGACTTACCGGCACCCGTCTCACCCGTGATAACGGAGAAACCTGCACCAAAGCTAATATCAAGCTTTTCTATAAGCGCGTAATTCTGTATGTAAAGCGAACGTAACATGACTTATTTACAATTTTAAATCTTACTCACTTCCTATTATTGTTTTATCTTTTCCCATTCGGTAGCCAGCGAGGGATTAACAGAAGAAAGCAACTCACAAACCTCTTCTTTTTCCTTCATTGCAGCACGGGAATAAAGATTAATCAATTCATCTTTCTTTATTTCAGTAAACAAACCTGGCAATGCCGACATAGGTTTATTCTGTTGCGCCTCTTTCAGGTCGCTAAGCATAGATGTTATTGTAGCACGGGCACGGGCAGCATTCACTGAAAGTTCATCCATACCTGTACGATGATACCCATACATCAGTTTACGCAAAGGCGTCATGCCATCTTCCAGATAATCGGAAACCAACGCATAACGATTCCGACTGCTATCGAACGCTTTCCAACCGGTTTCACCAAGATTCTGTGCAGCTGTTACAATATCTTCAGCTGCCCGAAAAACCTCCGTACCACCTTGTGGAGCCATCGTATCCATGTCCAGTCCGATAATCATATAAACATAATAAGCAATTACTGCCGTCAGATTACTGTCAATAACATTATCCCGCAATTCCAGCGGATCAAACTCACGATAGTTGAAAGCAACATCCGTATCTTTAAAGCTAAAAACTACCGTCTGATAACCGGATTGCCAGACAGGGCGTGTAGACTGTACAATCAACTCACATTTCCAACGCCCGTCCGCCTCATTATACTCTTTCACTGTCAAGTTCATAGAGCAACGAATCCGTTCATTCATTTCATACTGTGCCTGCGTCCACCGACGGGTATTGACAAACTCCATCAAAGCATTTTCAAGCGTAGTAAAAACTTGTGTACTCGTACCTTGTATCTGAGAATAATTCACCGTAAATTTACAATTCAATTCCTGGGCAGCAGACTTTAACACCACCGCAACCAGAAGCAGAATCATATAAAGTGTCTTATTTCTCACTACCTATATTTACTTATTCTTCAATACTTCCACCAAACGATCTACAATATCCGCAGCTACTTCCGCTTTTGATTTCAACGGAAAATCCGTCTTGCTTTCACGGTCGATGATGCTGATTTTATTCGTATCGTACCGGAAACCGGCTCCCTTATCATTCAAGGAATTCAACACGATAAAATCCAAATTCTTCCGCTGCAACTTATCTTCAGCACTATGCAACTCGTCATTCGTTTCCAAAGCAAAACCTACCAGCACCTGGCGATCTTTTTTCATCTGTCCCAAACAAGCGGCTATGTCTTTCGTAGGTTTCAAACGCAACGTCATTTCCCCTTCCTTTTCCCGCTTTATCTTGGCATCAGCAACTTGTTCCGGTGTAAAATCAGCAACAGCAGCCGAAAGAATTGCAGCATCAGCCTCCATAAAAAAGTTACACGCTGCAGCATACATCTGATCTGCCGATTCCACAGTAAACCAATCTGCCGGATATTTCAATTGCTGTTGCACAGGACCTGATACCATAATAACCTTAGCTCCACGAGCAGCACATTCATCAGCAATAGCAAAACCCATTTTACCGGAAGAATAATTTCCGATGAAACGCACCGGATCAATCTTCTCATAAGTAGGTCCGGCAGTAATCATAATGGTCTTACCCCGCAAATCACCTTCTTTCCCGGCAAAATAATTCGCCAAATGCTGAATAATAACTTCCGGTTCTTCCATGCGTCCCTTACCTACCAGATGGCTGGCAAGTTCTCCCGTACCCGGTTCTATAATATGATTTCCGTAAGAACGAAGCGTATCCAGATTCTTTTGTGTAGAAGTGTGGGCATACATATCAAGATCCATGGCAGGTGCCACAAACACCGGAGCTTTAGCCGACAAATAAGTTGTTATCAGCATATTGTCAGCCACACCGTTGGCCATCTTGCCAATCGTTGAAGCAGTAGCCGGAGCTATAAGCATAGCATCCGCCCATAAGCCCAGATCCACATGGCTATTCCATGTACCATCACGCTGGGCAAAAAACTCACTGATAACCGGTTTACTCGTCAGTGCCGAAAGCGTGATGGGAGTTATAAATTCTTTCCCCGCAGGAGTTATGACAACCTGTACTTCAGCACCTTGTTTTATCAATCCCCGGATTATATAACAAGCTTTATAGGCAGCAATACTTCCGGTTATACCTAATACAATTTTCTTCCCTTTCAGTGTATTCGCCATGATACTACTTATTGGTTAATTCACGTAGACGAATCTTAGTCAACATTGCCTTGGTATTCAATGTAAAGTCGCTGTTCAGTATCCAACTATAATAACCCGGATCACGCTTCAATACATCTGTCACCGACATCCCTTTGTATTTTCCAAAGTTGAATACTTCCACGCCATTATCATCATAAACCATACGTCCTGCGAAATCCACATTCTTGTTAAAACTGGAATATTCAGCCAGGAAAGCGATGTCATTCTGCAATTCCGGATAACGGTCCAGCTGTGCCATCAGCACCTCGTAAGTGGCTTGTGTATCAGCTGCCGCCGTATGTGCATCCTCCAGATTCTTTCCACAATAGAATTTATAAGCAGCAGAAAGTGTACGTTGCTCCAATTTATGGAAAATGACCTGTACATCCACAAACTTGCGACGGCTCAGGTCAATATCTACACCGGCACGAAGAAATTCTTCTGCCAACACGGGAATATCAAAACGATTGGAGTTAAATCCTGCCAGGTCACATCCTTCTATATCATTGGCAATGGTACGGGCCACTTCTTTGAAGGTAGGGCAATCTACCACATCCGCATCATAGATACCATGAACGGCAGATGCGCCTTCGGGAATATGCATTTCCGGATTAATACGAAGTGTTTTTGCTTCCTCATTACCATTGGGATGTACTTTGAGATAACAGATTTCAACGATACGGTCTACATTGATACTCGTTCCGGTCGTCTCTAAATCAAAAAAAACAATCGGGTTTTTGAGGTTTAATTTCATTATTATTATAAGTATAAGCTACAAGCTACGAGCTACAAGCTACAAGTGGCTACGCTATATCCCCAAAGGCACTCGTAACCTGTAGCTTGTAGCTCGTAGCTATAGCAATTATTAATCATTCAGCATCATCGGCATCAGCAGCATCAACAAATCCTCATTTTCTTCTTGTTCAACGGGGATAATAACACCTGCACGTGACGGGTCTGCCAGTTCAATTATCACTTCATCAGCAGCAATATTATTCAAAATATCAATCAGGAAAGTCGATTTAAAACCAATACTCATCGGATTACCATCATACTGGCAAGCCAATGTTTCTTCAGCAGAAGTAGAGAAATCGATGTCCTGGGCTGAAATCACAATCTGATTGGTCTGCATACGCAACTTGATAAGACTACTTGCTTGTGACGAGAAAATAGAGACACGACGCAGTGCACCTACCAACTGCATACGGTCCACAGTCACTTTATAAGGATTATTCTGCGGTATTACCGAATTATAATTAGGATAACGTCCTTCAATCAGACGACATACCATGCGGTATTTCTCCAATGTAAATACAGCATTACGCTCATCGAACTCAATAACAACCTGTCCTTGTTCTTTAGGCAACAGGTTCTTAATCAATGAAGCCGGTTTTTTAGGCAGAATAAATGCTGCACGTTCATTACCTTTGGCCGCTAATGTTTTGCAACGTACCAGTTTGTGACCATCAGATGCCACCATTGTAATATCTTCTGTAGTGATATCAAAATAGATACCATTCATCACCGGACGAAGTTCATCATCAGCCGTAGCAAATACGGCACGATTAATGCCACCCAACAATACGGATGCTTCCATCTCTACACGTACGGCATTATCGCCCAGCATAGCCGATTGAGGAAATTCATCGGCATTTTGCCCCATCAGACTATACTTACCGTTTTGATACTGTACTGTGATTTCCAAGGAATCAGTATTCACTTCAAACGACAGCGGTTGCTCGGGGATTTCCTTCAAAGCATCCAGAATTGTTTTAGCAGCCACGGCAAAACGTCCGTCAGCATCACTTTCATTCACTTCAACTGATGTTACCATCGTCGTTTCACTATCAGAAACAGTAACCGACAATGTTCCATCTTTCAGTTCAAAGAGGAAACAATCCAAAATAGGCAA
>USSR01000468.1 GCA_900557355.1 uncultured Bacteroides sp. | reverse complement strand
TTGAAGTATTCGCATAAAAATAACGTTCAAAAATAACGTATAATATAATTTACAAAATCATTAAAAAGTCTGAAACAATTTATTATAGAGGTATAGGAAAAAATAAAGGCGGTATCTTAAAGCATAAGTCATGCCTATTGCAATCAGATTTTTTCTATATACAGCATGCCGTATGGCATTATCATAGTAAGGGTTTTTCAGTTCTTTATTAATCTCGCGGCACACCTCTCTATATTTTTTATTTTCAAAGAATTGAGATGCAGCTACCGTAGCCACTTCATGCGTAACAAATCGATATAACTGCTCTTTAAAGTCATATTTAGACATATCAATTTGTTTTTCTAAATGTCTACCTATAACTTCCGGAGTATTCCAAGGGAAAGCTTTTCTGCATTTTGTCATAGACGACGGATTCATTCTATAATAATAACCGCAATAATCCATCACTACTGCGTTTCGAGCAAAGTTCATAAATGCTATCGTACAGGCTTTGTCCTCTCCAATCTTCAAAAACAAACCTTGTTGTTGTTGTTGTTGTTGTATGTATATATCAGATTTAAATGCCTTACCCCACAATTGTCCCGGCAGACAAGCATCATCATTCCTTCTCATAAGTAGAGGATAGATTTCCTTCACCAATTGTTCTTCATTATAATAGCCTGTTCTTAACGAAATCCTTCGATACTTGTGATTGGTTTCCAAAGCAAAAACATGTCCCATCATAACAATATCCGGATTTTTATATTGCTTTATGCTATCAGATATCAATTCAAGATAACGGGAATCTATCCAATCGTCCGAATCCAGACAAATACAGTAATCTCCTTGCACTTCATCAGCTCCTGCTATTCTTGCACTCACCAATCCACCATTCGCTTTATTTACCAACCGGAAACGGCCATCCCTTACCAAATACTCCTGACAAATGGTCAAGCAGTCATCGGTTGATCCATCATTCACCATAATGGCTTCAAAATCCGAAAAAGATTGGTTCAGAACACTGTCAAGGCATTGTCTAAGATACCTACCTGTATTATAGATTGGAATTATAATACTAAATAAAATCATACGAAACTATTCATTACAATATTACCATCTTGAACTAACATGTAATCCGACCTTGATATAAAGCCTTAGCAATGCTATCATCTTTGTATCCAGCAGAAAAAGCAATAATCTGTCTTTCATTCCGATTTTAGTTTTATCACCCCCCGATATGTTTGGAAAAAGAGAGATAGAGTACCTGAAAGCTTCTTCATTGTAGAATGATGATTTCATAGAATGTACTTTTACATAAACCTTTGCCAGGGATAATACGGGTTCATAATACTCAGGATTTATCTTCAAAAAGAAATCCTCCAACAGCAAAGCGGCTCTTTCCAGACTTTTAATAGATTTTACACTCACAGATGCGGTATAAGACGTAGCTATATTTTTAAGATAATAATAGCACGTTTTCTTCAGATATGCCACCTTATTGGAGTTATAAACCAGTCGTGGACTGGTAGCATAGTCTTCACTATAACAGATGCTTTCATCCAATTCAATGCCGTTATACACTTTTCTATTACAAAAGCGGAAGCAGAGTTCAAACCTCGTCTTTCTTATAATCATTTGATACAGATACTGCTCTTTTGTTTCAGGCATGGATAAAGTAATGTGTTTTGTGAAGTTGTCATATAATTCGTCTATGTCAAACACCACCATATCGGCATTTTCATCCAAAGCCTTGTTTACAAGACATTCTACTGCATCTGTCGAGATATAGTCATCGCTATCAATATGCCATATATACTCACCTTGGGCATGCGACAAGCCTGTTTTTCTGGCAGCAGTCAGCCCCTTGTTCACTTCATGATTTATTAATATCACTTGCTCCCTCCGATGTGGATAATCAGTCATTTTATCTTGGATATGCTTCATGCTATTGTCTATAGTACAATCATTTACAAAAATGTATTGCATATTTTCGTAAGATTGCGAAAATAATGAATCCAAACATTTATCAATGTAGCGTTCAACATTGTACACCGGAACGACAATAGAAACTAAAGGTTCTCTATTTCTTAACATAATCATTTAATATAAATATAAAGTTCACCGTTGGGATTAACATTATTCATCACCCAGTTATCGTCATAGTCCATGGAAAGAGCCACGGGATATGGACTGAATAAATAGTACCACCTTGTTATGGTATGTTTTCTCCATTCAAGCATGAATCCGAATAGAGTAAGGAATACATAGGTTTTAAAAAGAACTTTCAGTTTAGACATTCCCGCATATTTCATTAAGAAAAAGATGCCGTAATAATAGAAATATGCCATCACTCTACCATTTACGGCAAAAAATGCGGAAGTAAATGCCGTCAGCAGAAATAAATTATACACCAAAGATGTCTGTTTTGTTATAGGAACATTCTTGCAGAAAATAGCAAAAAACAATATATTGCAAGTGTAATGTCCTATCGTAGGAAGCCAAAAAAATATATTATGCCCCTCAAGATATTCGGTAGAAGCGTATTCTCCCTCTGTATAACTAACAAGATAATCATTTAATTCTCCTAAAGGAAGAACGGAAACCAATAATCCAAACGATTGCGAAACAAAAAAAAGAATTCCAAAAACCAAATAGAAAATGGGCTTATGCCTTACATACAATCCAACCTCTGCCAGCAGAATGAGTGGTATCACCATCATGACACCAAAATGAAAGAAAAAGGCAATTAATAACAGCCCTATGTCAATAAAACGTTTTTCGTTCAGCACATAGTGTCTGAAAATGTAATAACTTACTAAAGATGCTGCAAAAGAGCTTCTCAATCCTACTGCAACAGCAGCGTAGGGAATTATAAAAATCACGAACCATAAAAACACACAGCGGTCTCTATCGTTCGGCTTCATGCTTTTGCAATAGCTATTATAGGCATTTAAGAAGAGCATTGTAGTGCTCGCAACAAGCAAGAACCTCAAAAATCCAAAAGAGACACCATATTTTATAAAAATAAATTCCAACAATGGTAATAGGAAATCCACTTTTATGTTCACTCCCAAAAAGAACAAGAAATCGTTCCACTCAAACAGCTTTATGTCTTGAAAGTTTACCCAATGCCTATACAAATCTGCTACGGGAGGATAAAGCAACATGGCGCATAAACCCATAAACAATGAAAAAAGAAGATACATATTCTTCTTTTGCCGATAGCAGCCATTTATCACCATGGGCATGGCCAGTACAGGGCAGCAAAAAAAAGCCACCCACACAAACCAATCAGTTCGGATTAAGCTCCTCAATTTCAAATTGTCCATATACATTCAATAATTCCGGATGACATTTAAACCCAAGAAGATGTTTTTTACATTCCTTCGGGAATGAAAAGATAGAAGTACTATTAATTGTATATGCATCGGTAAAGTACAAACCTATCAAAGAAAACAACTCCGCCGGCATTTTTTTTGAATATACCATTACATCGGGAAACACCCCTCTGTAATCCATAGTATCTCTGGGATGTGTCTTGATTACTACATCTTCTGCATTGTATTGATTAATTATACCTTGATATATCTCTCTCATCACTTCGTCACCCACACCTTGATTGAAAGGTTGTGCCAGTATAATCACCTTCTTTTCGCGAAGTTTTTCTATTTCCTCCTTATTAAAGCTGAACATATCAAGAATATAATCTTTATAATCACACGTTTCCCATAACTTCCTGATATCGACAAGTATAGCTTTTTCTTTGAGACAAGCAGGAATAGATCCCATAGCACCGGTAAGAACAACTTGTGAAGCATATTTAGAATTACCATACTCACCATAACACATGCTGGAGCCAAACAGCAATCTGTATAACCACTTGTGCTTCATCGTTGACGGTCTTACTAAAGCGCTTTCTATATAGTTTGCCAGACCATCTTCAATAACCACCATAGAGCGTTTGCGCAACAGAGCCGGAGTGTACCACAGGTGATCTTGACCAAAAATCGGGAGCGTACACAGGAAAGGCCATTTCATATAGGCTGTACATTTTAACCAAAAGCGGCATAATACTCTCAACACAAACGGCTGTGAGGTCATTTTCACATAAGAGAGAAATTCCTTATACTTGAGTTTACTCTGAAATTCAGACGAGAATGCATCTGATATAAAAAAGAAAGTCTTGTCAAATTGTTCCTTTCCATATACCAGCATATAAATGAGCATGGTATACGTTGAATCAACAAAACATACAGCTTTCAAATCTTTATATTTCTTCATCTTTATTCTTATTTAGATTTATTATTCTATTCATATTGTGACGTAATCACCTCACGTATTTATTAATTAATCCTTTAGCTCTAAAAACCACCATCGCCACCATAAGGGCTTTAAGGAAAACATAGAGCAGACAGGTATAGTAAAGGCTGTATCTGGTAAACAGCATTGACAGTCCTAAATGGAGAACAGAGCAACTGAATGTTATGAACATCAAATCCTTGGTTCTATCATAGTAGAAAAGATAGTTGGTATAAAGAAAATATATACACTGAAAATATCCGGAAATGCCTAATAAATAAAAATAAGGCAAGGAAGATGAATACTTGGGCAACAAAATAGGGATAATGACTGAACAACCTACAAAAACGATGACAGCCCCAATTGTATAAATAACAAAGATATCCCTTGTTTGGCGTTTCAGCCGCAACCACCTGTCATTCGCTTCCGAAGACAATATTTGATAGATTGACACAGAATTTGTCTGATTAAATGCCGCCCCAATCATATCTATGATATTCGAAAGATTGAGTGCAAAACTGAAGATTCCAACTTCGGCAAGGGTATAATAGTAATTGATGATATATCTGTCACCGCCTTGCTTAATCCAACTCGTAGCCAAGTGTGGAATTAAAGGAATGCCCCACATCAAGATAGGCTTTACCTGAAGCCACGAAAGTCCCTTGAAAATAAATAGGCGATAGCGAAAACACACATAAAAAGCTACAAGTCCATAGAGTACTCCGCAAGCAAGCTGTGCATAGATACGTCCCACCCATCCCTGCTTCAAAGCAACAACAAACAGCATAGTTACAGCGAAATTTACAACGGCAAAGCTGCAACTCACCAAACCAAAAGAAGTCAGTTTCTCACGGATGCGATAATAGTCGAGTACAATTTGAAAATAGCAGTTCATCACAGAAATGACTAATGCAAACCAAAGATAATGTATCGGCAATTCTAACACTTCCGCAACAAAAGTATTACCCAACAGAAGCAAAAAAGCGAAAAACGTAGCTACCGCAAAAGTGATTAGGAAGATGAGAGTATAGTCTTGCTTAAATTTCTTTTCATCCTTTTTAAAGAAAGAAATAGTTATGTAACCATGCGTTGAGAGAGAAACAACAAACCCCAAAAAAGAAATGATGGTGTTGAATAAGCTCAAAGTACCATAATCTGAAGGAGCAATATAATTGGCCAGAATAATCAGTAACAAAAAGCTTGCACCCTGATTAAAAAAAGAGAAAAAAGAGAACAAAGCTCCTTTAAGCAGAAGCTTGTTGCCTAATAAACAATTTAAAAACATTATTTTTATTCAGCAGCAGTGCTACGCAATCCTCTCCACCTTTTCCACACTATCACCGGCAATATGCTCAGTGATACGGTAAGTATTATCAT
>USSR01000467.1 GCA_900557355.1 uncultured Bacteroides sp. | reverse complement strand
GAGGCTACGCGGTTTTCGTTATCGTAAGTGTAGGTGTAACGGAGATGGCGGAACAAATGACCGTCTTCGTTCTTAAAGATGGTCTTCGCGGTCATCAGTTCACCGGTCATCTCTTCATTCTTTACGTACTGGGTAGGATTGCTTGCACTTGCAGAGAAGTTCATTACACTTGCCATTACTACTACCATCATTACCACTGCTTTAGAAATTAAGTTCGTTTTCATAATTGTTATTTTTTTATTGTTATTACTTCTTGTTTTTGAAAGGAAGTCTTTGTCAACCGCCTTCGACAATATATAGTCAATTGCCGTGCCAAAACAATAAAGCATTGATTATCAGCGATTATATATTTTCAGAGAGTGTTCATAAACGGACAAGTGTCCGCACAAAAGCGAACAGAACAAGAATAAAAAGCGCAGGAAGAGCAGGATAAAACAAATTAGCTACATTTGCAAACTCAACATAGAACAATACTTAGAATATGCAACCTGACTTAAAGGAAATCGTAGAACAATATGGCGTCATGGTATCTTCCATAGCACACCGCATGATACAAAACAAGGAAATCGCTAAAGAAGCGGCTCAGGAAGTCTGGTACGAAATCATCAAAAGCATAGACTCCTTCAACGGGGAATCCGGGTTATCGACATGGATATATACAATATGCAAACGCACCATACTGCGGTATGCCCGGAACGAAAGAATAGCCACAATGAATGAGTTGAGAGAATTTCGCGAACTTCCCGCCATTGATTATAACGGGCAGGACCGGGACGAACAGGAATGGATAAAAGCATGCTGCGACTGGTGTCTGACAGCCCAGAACCATTGCCTGACGAACGATGCCCGGTTGATATTCATATTCAAGATAAACCTCAACCTGCCGTACAAGCAAATCAGTGAAATCATGGGCATGACGGAAGAGAGCGTCCGTCAGATTTCCTCCCGCTCCATCCGCAAGATTACCCACTTTATGAATGACACTTGTCCGCTATACAACCCGCAGGGAACCTGCAAATGCCGGATATGCAAGCAAGTCACCTCGCTCAATCTGGAGAAAGAATATACTGCCATCAAGAAGATTATTCGCCTCGTCGACGTTTGCCAACGGCTCGAAAAAGAACTTCCAAGAAAGAACTACTGGGAAAAAATTATTCTCTGAGCTGTCACAGAATGGAAAGCTTGCTCACTAACTACTATGTATAACTTAAATAAACTAATTATGAGCAAGATTGATTTTTTAAAAGAACAGATTATTGAATCGCGGAATTTCGTGAATCGTTTAGTATCAGAAGTTCCTGAAAATCTGTGGTACACCATCCCCGAAGGCACTGACTCCAACTTCGCATGGCAAATCGGACATCTGATTATCAGTCAGAACTTTCATGCCATTACCTGCATCACCGGAAGGAATGAAACCGTCAGCAAACTTATTCCGGTAATTGATTACGTGAAGGTTTTCAATGGAATGGGTACATTGCATCGCTCCGCCGAAAAGAATTTAATTCCTGTAGCAGAGCTAAAAAACAACTGGATGCTGTTCATGAGATATGTATCAGCAGCCTGTCCCGCCTGGACGACCGTATTTTATCAGAAGATTTAGAGCCTATTCCCTTCAAACATCCGGTTGCCAATAATAAGTATGAAGCCCTTGCCTGGTGCTTCAAGCATGAGATGTGGCACAGTGCCGAGATGGAAGCGATAAAACGGGCATTGGGGCATCCTATCAAATGGATGTAAACATACTCAATCAACCAATGTCTCTTTCAATAATTCAAAATAGTGCGCATCACAAAATGCATCATTCTTATAAATGGATTTATGCATGATACCTATTTTGTTGAATCCGGCCTTTTCTAATACACGCATTGAAGGAAGATTATATTCGAATACAAAAGCAAACACTCTGATTATAGGAGTATGCGCAAAATAATAACGGATGGCTTCTTTCAATGCGTCAGTAACAATACCCTGCCCCCAATATGGTTCACCGATAAGATAGCCTACTTCAGCATTGAAGCGCTGCACATCACTTTCGGGCATGAAGCCGATATTGCCTACAGCTTTCCCATTCACTTCAATACAAAAATCATGAATACCTTCTTTCTTGCCGATAATTTCCAGTACAGCCTGTGCATTTTCTAACTTATAAGGATGCGGAAGGGCATCCCGGCAATTATCCCATACCTTTTTGTTATTGAGTTGAACCGCTAATGACTCGGCATCAGATGCCTCCCAGGTACGAAGGATATAATTTTCTTTTTGAGCAATAATCATAATTGTATTGTTTTATTTCATCATCTGCAAAGTAAGCATAATGCCCTTACAGTTCCTAAAGATTCTCGTAAAACCTCTGATAACTCAAGGATATTTTACAGACAAAAGCCAGAGAGCCTTTCAGCCTCTAAAAGTTATACAGCAGTTCTTCCAGTGTAATGCCACTATCCGCCCCCATCTTCTCCATACGGATACGTTTCAGGCGCTTCTTCACCGAATCCCTCTCCAGATGCATCACCTGCGCCATGCCCGACTGGGATAATTGCATTTTCACCATACAGCAATAGCGCAGATCATCTTTATTCAGACTCGGATAGGTCTGTTGCAGGGGTTTCGTGAAGTTATTGAAGATGATGTCGGCATTCTGCACAATATCATCCCAGTCTTCATCGGAGAGAATCACATTTCCGCCTCTTTCTATCTCCTGCACCACCTTCTGGCTGAGTCTCCTAAAGAAAGTTTCTTTCAACTTAGCTTCCTTCTGCTCCAGCTCCACCATACGCCGGAGGTTTTCGGAAGTGATCTCACGTTGCTGCGCCAATTCTTTTTCCTTTTTTACAAGCTGATGCTGCTGCGCCATCAGGCGATTACGGTTACGGCGATAGATGAAATATACCGCACTTGCCACCCAAACCAGCAGCAAAGAGATTGTAGTCATCCAATACACATTACGCTGCCTTTCCGCAGCCCGGGTGCGCCAATACAGGTTTTCCACCGAGAGCTGTTCGTGTTTGTAAAGCTCTTGCAATGCAATGGCTTCCTCAGTATGACGATACTTGCGTATGGTATCGGATAATTCAATGAAGCGTTGTAGCATAGGATAGGCATCTGAAGCACGGCCCATCTTATGATATATTTTCGCCATATTATTATAGGCATCGGCCACCGAAGAAGGATTTGGACTGGAGATAACTTTCTGAAAATAGTGATATGCCGAATCATATTGTCCCAGTTTCCCAAACAACTCCAACTTTACCCCATAGAGCGAAAGAATTCTCACAGTATCCTTAGCCGGACGAAGAGCTATTGATTTATTTATATAATCCAGTGCTTTGGCAGGCTCTCCTTGCTGGGAATAGATACTACCCAGATTTGTATAGATGAAAGGAAGCTGCTGAGGAACAGAATCGGCTAAAGCCGCCTCATAGGCCGCCTGAGCATAATAAAGGGCGCTATCCAATTGATTCAGAAACAAATATCCGGTAGAAATATCGCACAAGGCCATATTCTTATAGAACATATTTCCCAGATCCAAAGCCGCCTTCAAGGCTTCTTTGGAATAACGCACCTTACCGGAATATTCTTCCTGATTCAGGCAAACAACTCCCAACCAGGTATTCACCCGGTAGAGCTGCTCATGATTACCACTATTTTGCAGGAAAAGCAGAGCTTTCAGAAAAGATTGCATGGCATCGCTCATCCGGTTAAGCCGTCTGTCCAGGTGTGCTTTGCAGTAAAGGGCCCGTTCGGCATAAAAAGAATCGCCCGATTGGCTGAAATATTTAATAGCCGGTAGCAACAGGGTATCTGTAGCTGCATTCAACTGTTGCTTCCTGTGGACAGCCTCGGACATCAGCAAGGCATAAAGTGCATAGTCGCGCTTCGATAAGTTATGCAACGGTTCTTTAATCTCATTCATCACTACTATGGCACTGTCTGTCTCCTTTTCTGCCATCAATTTCTCTGCCAAGACCACGCGATTATCAGGTCCACAAGAAACCAACATACCGCCCCACAGGATTATTCCTATCAAACTCTTCAATCTCATCTTCAATATCGTGTTATTCGTATGAATCCATCATCACTTCTCCAGTCTCTCCATGAATCAATATCACTCTGGCCATATCCGGCTGAATGGAATCGCGTATATCAATCTCCCATACCGGAATACCTTTTTGCCCGTCTATATACTGATTTACACTGACGTGGGTAGTATCTGATAAATTAATATTTCTCAGTTTGGCAAAGATATGAATATCCCTCCATGTATACTTAAAAGCTTTTTCACTTTTTTCGTGCAAACAAGAGTCAGACGCCTGTGTCTGCTCATCTTCAGGAAAACGAACTTCTACTTTTTCCGATGCTTTTGTTGTGGTCACCGAATTGATCTTCCGTATTACTCCCCATCCCAGCCAACCGTCTTCCAACTCTATTTTAAGATAGATGCCTCGTTCACCGCTGAGCCGGTATGCAGAGTCAATGGGCAAGTAGATGCGAGTATAACGGTCACCTTGTATAAATATCTCTCCATAGGAAAATGTATTCAGCAACCATGAGGCAGAACGTGGATTGTGACTCTTACGCGTCCTGTCGTGGGGAGCGATATTGACAATTATATACTCACGGGTCTGTACCCCGGAAGTAAAGCAACTGTTCAGCCAGAACAGAAAGACAACCAGCACATTGGTACATAATCCCACTACAATACCTCCGCACATAAAGGCATAGACGAAGTTTCTCCAATGATACCACTTCCCAGTGCTTTTCTTATAGATATAAACCATCCAGCTACACATCGTTATTGCCATAAGGAGAATAACGATTTTCCGATTCAATCCTAAATAGCTGCCGGAAGAAAATGCAGTATGCATCAGCATTTCCTCTTCTATATACCACATCCTGCAATGCAACAGGAAAAGAAAGACAAAGACAGGCACCAGGATTTTCCATAGTGCCATTCTTTTCTTCGGCTGCTGTCGGGAGGCATCTTCGCCCTGAACCGGTTGCTGTTTGGGCCTAAATTTCTTTCTACTCATAAATACAGAAAAGCGAGCGGACATTCAGAAAGACAAAAGCAAAAAGCAAAAGGCCAATAAATAAAATCAGCTTTTTCATTATGTCCTACAATTTAAGAATCAGTCGTTTTCCGCATCCTTGAGCATCTGCCTTATCACATCCGCATGATCGAGATAATCGTTTCCTGATAAGGTCAGGACATTGGTCAGACCGATAATATTGCTGTCAGAATCATAAGAAGTCAGTAAGCAATACATCTCCTGCCCTAATTTATCCTCTTCCACATGAATCTGAACCGGTGCGCTGTATGCTCCGGGCAACTCTGCCAAATACTCAAAGTCTTTTCTGAGAAACGCTTCCAGGATTCTGTTTATATCGGTTTCATCGCGCTTGAACTTCTTCAAGCCCACCTCTTTGATCTTACCCCCACTCTCACTATTATAATAATCGAAATTGCTCAAATACGCCGCAAGCAAGCATATTAATACAGCAATTACTCCGACCGTCCGAACCAACCAACCCGCTACAGGGATAAAACCAGGAAAAATAACAATAATAACAGCAACTACAGCCAATCCATAATAAAGCATCGGCTTAACATTGTTCTTTCTTTTTTCAAATTTCACCGGGTTTGCTGCATAGAATTCACCC
>USSR01000466.1 GCA_900557355.1 uncultured Bacteroides sp. | reverse complement strand
CTTAACCTATTTGCTTATATATACGAAGGGGATTAGGTAAATACCTAATCCCCTTACAAAAAATATTCAAAAATGAATATTATCATTCTCTATAATGCATCAACGTACCAAAACCTAACTGGTCAAATCCTCCACTGTTCGGTCCGTAGTTTCCACCTCCTCCGTCAGGACGCATCTGGTCAGCCCATTTTTCGCTATAGAGAGAAGAAATTCCTTTCTCCTTACAATATCCATAAAACAATTCCCATGAAGGCCGTTTAGTGCCACGTTGCTCTGTAGATATGGTTGCGTTTGTATACGAGGGATTAGAATAAGAAGTATAAGGGAAAGAATTAGAATCATAGATGAAATCATCCCCTACCAATGTTCCTTTGTTAAAAGACTCATCCTTGATAAGATTATACTTTCCTACATATTCTGCCATAGCTACTGCCCTATAATTATCATAAGCAAACAAATCCTCACCAATGTTATAGGCCATTTGGCAGAATGTCCCCATCAAAGAAACACATAAAGTAGCATGCCCCTGGTCACGTCCGGACTCCTCACATTGCCCAAGTATTTCATCCGAATCCGGGTCTTGATGCAAATAAGGAACTGCATTCTTTATATTTCCCGCCTCTTTATATCTTCCTTCTTCATTCTTGAAATATACAATAGCCTGATTAATCATCACGTTATCATCACATAAAATACCAATTGAAAGAATAGATGTCATCTGTGCCAAATCCCAATTTAACCAATAGTGCATATTACCTTGTCCACCATTATGATTTTTAAGAAACATATCGGAAACACTATAAAATGTATCTTTCATCCAAGTTTTAAACTTTTCAAAATCATCCCTATCCCAGCCATTATAGTCTCTAAGTAATTCTGCTGCATTTGCCCACTGATGTGCCTGAATAGGAATTAGATATAGATTAGGATCTGGAATATTATTGGTATAACCTTCCATTCTTAATATCCCCTTACAATTAGTAGCCCATGCATTGAAAAGTTTCACAGCAGCATCCGCAAATGATGTATTTCCCGATAACTGATAACGAAGTGCCAATTGATAAGCAGCCGCAGCATCATACATACATGCTGTGTAATTTGAATAATCCGAATATTTACCTGACCAATTATTCTTATCCATTCTTTTCAAATATCCGTCAAGCAAAGCTCTTGTGTTTTCAGTATAAGAACTTTGCGCATATTGGCTTGCTTCCAATTGGGCATAAGCTTCCGCCCAAGGGGATCGGTTCAAATTGCTCTTTACCCTATTAATATCAGCCTGCGTATGGAGCATACAAGGATGGTTCAATGGCAAATAATCTCTCTTTACCATATCCTCCTCCGGACTTTTCATATCACTAAACTTATTTGCGTCCCCAGTAGGAATTTCACTACTGCATGACATCATAAAAGATGCTATAACAAAACTAAATAACACATTTATATATTTCGTTTTCATACTTCAGATTTATTTGTTATTTTCTTTTTCTATGTAAGCTTTCAAATCTTCTAATGTTTTGAAGGTTTTTATCCAATACATATCATACGTTTTATCGATTGCGGCTTCTTTAACATCAGCAATCCACAAAGATAACAATGTCATAGTAGCAACACCGACCTCATTGGTTAATATTGGGCTACTTCCTTTTATAGCATTATCTACAGACATATCATATACATAGATATTAGGCTCACCATATTTTTCTACTCCTGTACCTTTTTTTACGATGGTGAGAGTTTCTTTATCAAACACATAGTAATCTGCTGAATTGCAATAATTACCTGCAGTCACTCCATCTCCTATATCAAACTTCAACACACCTGCATTCGCAGTTGCACTTTGTTGCGGTCTCCTTAATTTAATAGCTAAATATTTATAAGTTTGAGGAGCATACTCCAGTTTCTTTTGATATGCATCATTAACTATATTAATATCTTGGCGCCAATTTCCATTACCGTCAGGACCTTTCATTATGATATGAGCATATCCATTATCAAATGTAACCGTACCACCTTGATTAGGTTTTAAATCACATGGTTTCAAAGTAGATTGGAACTGATAATCCAATAAGGCTCCTACAGTAACACTAGTGGTAGCCGAAATATTTGACATAGGATCGGTTGCGGTAATCGTCACAGTTCCATAACCCACTCCCGTTACAGCACCATCGGCATCCACAACAGCCACTTTTTCATCACTACTTACCCAACTTAACAAACCGGAAGTGGCCTCTTCAGGAACTAAATGACAGCCAATAACAACAGTCTGTCCAATCATTATGTCATCAACCGGATCTAATTGTATTGATTCTACCGGGATTACCTTCCGAACAGTCACTTTAGCAGAAACTGTCAAAGAAGTTCCATCAGTGGCAATAGCTGTAACAACAGCTTCTCCCGGGATAATTCCAGTCACAGTACCATCTGCATCCACCTTTACTATTTCCTCATTGCTACTTTTCCAATGAAAGACATTATATCCGTTAGAAGGTGTAATTTTTACAGAGGCTTTTTTAGTCGTGCCTTCAAACAGTTCAAAGTCATCCATCTCAATCGCAGTAGCTACCGGTTTTACTTCCACATCTATCGTTTTAAGTGTTTCAAAGGCCGCTTTCTGGGATATATTCACTTTTGCCTTTCCTACTGCTTTTGCAGTAATTTTACCTTCTTGTGACACAGATACTATATTCTCATCTGATGATTTCCAAGACAACTCCGGATAAGTAACATTCTCCGGAACAGATTTGCAAATAACCTGTATATCCATTCCTACAGCTAACGCTATGGATGATTCTATATTCATCTCAATATCATTCATCAATTGCCCTTCACTCATCGCATCACCATATTCTTTATCGTCACATGCAATTGCCGACAATAGCAAGCCTAATATAGCAAGGCTCACCGATACACATTTCGCTGATAAAAAAGTTATATATTTCATATTGATTCTCTGTTTTTATTCATACTCCGTTATTTCCAACCGGGATTCTGTCCCAAATTCGGATTCAACTGTAACTGATCGGAAGGCAATGGATACAAATAGTTCTTATCTGCCCACTGGCGACCTGTTTCTACAACAATACATCCATCATCATTCAAACTGAATGGCGTATTCCATGACTCATATTGAGTACCTTTCCATTTAATACCTAACATTGCTTGCGGCATCTCATTTTCTGCAGTTTTCCAACGCTTTAAGTCATCAATACGAAAACCTTCGTTAAACAGCTCAACAGTACGTTCTCTACGTATTTCTGTCCTCATATCCAGTCCGTGGGTCTGCGCAAATTCTTTGGTCAAAGCCGGCATACTGGCATTCACGCGCTGACGAACCTGGTTCAAAGATATATTCAAGTCTTCATTTTCTATCTTATCATCCCTTTCATACACTGCCTCTGCATAATTCAGCAAAACTTCAGCATAACGGATAAGTGGGAAGTCATATCCTTCTTGTGTATCCGGAACAACACGTTCAGCGCTCCATTTTTGATTACCATAACAAGTACCGGACGCAGGATCATATAGCTTTGAGGTCTTCAGATCTACCTCATCCCATTGCCAAGAAGTCCGTCCGAACTTATTTCCCCAATAACGAGTTCCCGGCTTTAGTAAAGTATAACGCATACGATTGTCACGGTTCAGAAATTCAGAAACTTTCTCATCATATTTCTGAAAACGATCTGATTTATCGATGGGCAATCCGTCGTCACATAGATAAAGATTGGCAAACTTACGAGTAATCCATTGTACATTTGCCAGACACTCTTGAGTTATATTCTTTCCGATTGAAGCTAAAATCTGGTCATGGCGACGAGCAAAAATATATTCATGATTAGCAGATTTCTTGATGCCAGCCGGATTAGATTTCTCATTCTCCAAAATAAACATATACTTCTGTGCGCTGTCACCCAATACTTTTGTTTCACTATCTGTTCCAAATAAGCGGAAACTATATCCATATTTAGCATCCATCACCGTTCGGGCTGCTTTGGCAGCTATATCCAGTAAATTCTTGGTACGTTCCGTATTCTGATTATTATTACGTGATTTCTGCCATGTTCCTTCATAAAGAGCAACTCTGGAAAGGAAAGCCTGCGCACCTTCTTTAGAAATACGTCCCTCTTCTTCAGTACTAAGTTCTTTAAAAGCCGGCAAGTTGTCAATAGCATGTCCGAGATCATCAATAATAAGATCAACCACTTCACTACGGTCGTTCCGTTTTACCTTCATCTCCGGATCTGTAATATCCAACGGTTTCTTCGTTATAATAACATCACCACACAATTGAAGTAAGTCAAAATAACTATATGCACGGAAAAAATAAGCTTCCCCTAAATATTGTTTTATATCTTCCGGTTTGGAATAAGTTTCAGCATTTTCTATCAATAAGTTTGTACGACGAATATGTTTATAATTATCCGTATAGTTAGCATCTGAAGAAGGGATCGAGTTTATTCCGCGGCTAAATTCATTATAGCTCTGGTAAGTAATCAAGTCCGAACGCTTATCACTATGTGTTCCATCATATACAACAGAAGAGAAGTCACGTGTCCAACTATAAAAAGTATTGGCAAACTGTTTATAATCATTGACTGAAGTCCACATGTTTTTACCCCCCAACTGATCTTGAGGTTCCATGTCCAGACAAGAGTGCAAAGTTATTCCTAACACTATAGCAAGGAAAAATGTTATTTTTGATCGTTTCATAATATTCTATTTAAAAAGTTGCATTAACACCCACAGTAAAAGTTCTGTTAAAAGGATAACGTCCCAGATCTTTGGTTTTGCGTGAAGCCTCCGGGTCCCATCCGTCTTTTAATTTACTATGCTCCCAAAGATCTGCTCCGGTAAAGTAAATACGTAACTTACTTATCACATTTGTTTTTGCCAACCACGAAACAGGTAAGGTATATCCCAAAGTCAGGTTCTTCAATCGAAGATAAGACCCATTCTCTACTGACCAGGAAGAACATTGGTAATTATAATTGTTAATAGATCCTACACTGGTATAGGTAGGATAATAAGCATTCCTGTTTTCAGGACTCCATGTGTTGCCAATAGATTGAGTAGTTGTATTCAAATAAATGGCACTCATAGGTACTCGCCAAGTTTCGTTACCTTCACCACCACGATAAACAGTTCTGCGACCGACTCCTTGGAAAATAGCTGAAAAATCAAAGCCTTTCCATTCTAATCCAACATTAAATGAATAAGACAATTTCGGATCATCTGTTCCCAAATATACATAATCATTTTGATCCAAAACACCATCGCCATTTACGTCCTCAAACATATTATCACCTAAACGAATATTATCCTGCATTCCTATCCCATTTCCATCCAAATAATAATATTTATATTTTTCCAATTCTTCCTGTGTCTGAATCTTTCCAATATAGCGTAAACCAAAATAAGAATTCAAAGGATATCCCTGTTGCTTATCTACAAAACCTGATTTCAAAACAGAAGTTGCACCCAAATCAATCAATTTATTAGTGGTATAAGTTATAGTTCCACCAATATGATATTGAACTGGTCCGATTTTATCCGACCATGTAATGTTTCCTTCCCAACCTTTGGCCTCAAACTTCCCTAGATTCATTGTAGGAGCATTGTCTCCCAACACACCCGGATACTGGGCATCAATCAACATATTATTATTTTTCTTCA
>USSR01000465.1 GCA_900557355.1 uncultured Bacteroides sp. | reverse complement strand
CTGTTGTTTCAACTGAGGAACTATTTGAAAATATCTGGAAAGAAAAATATTTAGATAATAACAACACCGTAATGGCACATATAGGGCGGCTTAGAGAAAAATTAAATGAACCCGCCAAAAATCCAAAATTTATCAAAACAGTTTGGGGGGTAGGTTATGAAATTGAATAAAAATGAACAAAATTATCTGCTTATAATCCTGTTTAAAAGTTATATCTTACAGAGTGTAATTTGTTCGGGAATTATCTTAGTGTGTACGGTTTCGTTAGATATGGGACTTACTTGGGTACTGGATAGATATGTGGAACATTACTACCTGATATATAGGGGACTTTATGTTTATATGGTAGGGCTTATATTATGGGTAGTTTGCATTTTGTATTTGACTTATAAACTTTTGAAAAAGGTTGTTAATTATGTCTACGAGTTACAAGCTGCAACAGGAAAACTATTTGATAAATCAGTAGATTATATTGAACTCTCACCGGAACTAAGCGAAATTGCTATCAACATAAATCGCTTAAAGCAAGAAGCAGAAAACAATGCGCGACTTGCACAGGAAAATGAACAGCGCAAGAATGATTTGATTATGTACCTTGCACATGATTTGAAAACGCCGCTTTCTTCCGTCATTGGCTATCTAACACTACTGCATGATGATGAACAACAAATATCACAGGAGTTAAGAGAAAAGTATCTTTCTATTTCTCTTGATAAAGCAGAACGTCTTGAAGATTTGATAAACGAGTTTTTTGAAATCACACGATTTAACTTATCTAACATAACATTACAATACAGCAACATAAATTTGACCCGTTTATTAGAACAACTTATCTATGAATTTAAGCCCATATTAAAGGAAAAAAATTTGAAATGTACTCTCAATAGTACAAGCGACATTATGCTACATTGCGACGCAAACAAAATACAACGTGTGTTCGATAATCTCTTGCGTAATGCGGTAATTTACAGTTATACAGATACAGAAGTTGCAATAACCACAGAACTTCAAGAGAACACTATTGTAATTACTTTTGAAAATTTTGGGAATCCTATCGCAGAAGAAAAACTAAAACTAATATTTGAGCAGTTTTACCGAGTTGACACATCAAGAAATACTACAAGTGGTGGTGCCGGATTGGGACTTGCGATTGCGAAACATATTGTAGAACTACATAAGGGGACTATTGTTGCTCATAGTAAAGACGAGTGTATAAAATTTATAGTTACACTTCCACTTTCGTAGGAAAATCGTAAGAAATTCCGTAGCAAAAAAGAGGATTTTCTTGCGAACAATCATCAAAATTAAGGCTTTTATTTTGATACAATTATTGTATCAAGGTGAAAGCCTTTTATCTTTAAACGAAATATAATATACAATAACAAGGAGGTATGTTGGTGAAATACCAAAATCGAATTATGGCGTTACCTATGCTATGTATGATAATAATTGTGTTATCTGCCTGTTGTTTTGACGAGCAGAAAAATGAAACCAGTAACGTAAATCCAAAAGTACAATCCGTTGAAACGGTATCCGTTACTCGCGGTAATCTTACTCCAACGGTATCTGCTCACACAACTATTATTCCGGCTTTGGATTTTGTTTTATGTTCTTCTGTTGAGGGTACTTTTGAAGCCTGTTCCTCAGCCGGCAACAAAATTACTGAGGGTGGTGTGATTGGGAAAGTATCTGAAGAAGAAATAAAATCCCCAGTTGACGCAACGATTCTTTCTATTATCTCATCTAATGAGAGTGTTCCCAAAAATTATCCCTTAGCAACAGCTAAGTACACAGGTTTTGCTCTCAATATTGAAGCTGAAAATTTTTTGAAAATATTGCCGGAAAATGCAGCATTAAAAGCAAAGTTTCAAGTAGTTGATGGTGTGGGACCTACGGAAGCGATTGCAGTTGTAGTACCAGTATCAGAAAATGCAGAAAGCACATTGCAATGTTTAATTGGAAAAGATATTGATGTAAAACCCGGACAAAGTGCTACCGTTGTCATAACAGCCGAAACTAGAAAAGATGTGCTTTTGTTACCACTTTCAGTCATTGCGGGCAGACAAGGTAAGGGAATGGTAACCGTAATAAATGACGGAAAACAAATTCAAACAGAAGTTATGCTGGGTGCAACTGATGGTGCATATATAGAAATATTGTCGGGTGTAAATGAGGGCGATACAATTTCTTCTATTCCCCCAAACCTTGACCCAAGGAGTAATTTGTAACATGGAAAAAACGAATGGAGGAAATTTAATTCAAATAAAAAACTTGGTAGCGACTGTTAATTTGAATAATGGTGATACCTTAGTAACTGTAAACAAAGCAAATATGGAACTAAAGCGAGGAAACAGCTATGCTATTGTAGGCAAATCGGGTTCAGGAAAAACAAGCCTTATATCAATTATAGGTTTACTCAACCACTCATATCAAGGCGAATTTCTTTATAATGGTATGTCTGTTTCCACTTTAACAGATAGCCAGCTATCTATGCTTCGAGCAAGTAATATCGGTTTTGTTTTTCAAAACTATTCTTTAATTAAACATTTAAGAGTTTGGGAAAATATTGAGCTTCCTTTACTTTATTCCAAAAAGAAAATGAATACAAGACAGCGGAAAGAAGCAATACGAAATCTTTTGCAAAGTGTTGGATTAGAAGGAAAAGAAAATGATTATCCATCTAATTTATCAGGAGGCGAACAACAAAGAGTGGCGATTGCCCGCGCACTTGCAGTATCGCCGGAAGCCATTTTATGTGATGAACCTACTGGTGCTTTAGATAAAAAAACCGGAAAACAAATTATGGACCTTTTACATCAAGTTGTGCTTAAAAATGGCATTATGCTTTTAATAGTAACTCATGACCTCGATATTGCAAAGACTTGTAATACAATTTTTGAAATGGACGGAGGGAGGCTTCAATGTGTTAAATATGATTCTTAAAGACCTTCGTATTTCTCCTCTCCGCAATATTTTAACCAGTATTTCTATGCTTGTAGGAATTATAGCAATGATAGGTTCCGTTTTGGTTGGTACTCTTGGTAAAGAGTATTTAATTTCTGTTAATGCACAGATATACGGTTGGGTTCCAACATACTCCTTTTCAATAATGGATTGCCGTTTTGAAGATGCCGCTAAAATGCAGAATTTTTTGACAAAAGTACAGCAATTAGATGACTCGATAGCCGTTACTCTGTCTATGCAGGAAAATATAAGCTTTGCACCGATTCCATCCCTTTCATCATTGAAAGATAAAAATGACACACTTTATAAAGATTTTATACCTGTTGATGTCATTTTCACAACAACAGGTTACAATAAAGTCTATAATTTACCTATGTCATCGGGAAATTGGTTTTACTCCTCCGAAACAAACAATATTCTTTGTATGGTAGTAAATAAAGAGGCTGAATCCTATTTCAATACTTCGTATGCCGTAGGTAATCCAAAAAACAGCCTTGCATTAACACCGTTTAACGTAACTGGGATTGTAAATGACGGAAAGGATATACCTACAATCTATATTGACGTACAAGCAATAGAACAGCTTGTTCCTAATATGTGGCAAGTACAAAGTGCAAATATTTATTGGCACATGACTAATGGACTTACAACAAAACAAATGTATTCTGCCTTACAAGATATTTTGAAAGAAACAATAGGAGGTCATTTAGAAAATACAGGAAGAAGCGATATTGGTAATGCTTATGATTCTGTATTAGCTATGCTTCAACTAGGACTTTTAGTAACATCGTTTTTATTATTGTTTGTTTCTGTTTTGGGACAGATTAACATAGGTTTATCTTCTTTAGAACAACGTACACATGAGCTGTTGATTAGAAGAGCAATAGGAGCTTCCCGCGCAAATATTGTTACTTTGGTTTTAGGTACGCAACTGATTATTTCAATATTCGTTTGCATTGCGTCAATTTTACTCTCGCTACTTATCGTTGAAGGTATCAGTGTATTGCTTCCACCTGATTCACCAATAACAGCACCAAGTTATCCTATTTTTTCGGCTGTCATAGCTGTAATAACTTCTGTTATTGTTGCATTATTAGGCGGGTTATTGCCCGCAATAAAAGCAGCAAAACTGGAACCTGCATTAGCACTTAGATAAAAGTTTAAGAAATTGGAGGAATAAATATGAAAATATTATCTGCTAAAACAAAAATTCTTTTAGGAATGATTTTTACTTTAATGATATGCTTAATGTTTGCGGGGTGTTCTAATTCTGATACTACATCTGATTCAAGAGGATTTACAGACTTTGAGCATATCGAAGAAGAATATCTTGCAACCATTGACAGTTTGGATTGGCCAGATGGAGTTGAACTTCCTAAAAAGTTGGAAAATGAAGATACAGGGGCTTCTTTCCAAGTTGGCTATGGTGAAACAAGAGCTTCTAACTTGTGGGAATATTCATGGATGAAAGAATGGCTTGACACTTATAATACAAATCCGGAAAGAGCCGAAAAAGCATTAGAAGAATTGGAAAAAGCATTTGATATGCCATATATGGGAAAAGACAGGTGCGATGACGCTACTCGTAATTATTTGCGAGAAAATATTGACAAAGCAAAACTAGGTGATCCATCTGGTTTTAGGGAGTGTATAGATGTTAATTATTGATTGGTCTTACTAACAAGTAATTTTCAAGTACATTTAGGGAGGTGAATTAAGTAGATGAGAAGAAATTATAAGAGAAAAAAATTCCATGTAAGCGGTATCTGTATTTTTCTTGTTTTGATAATATTTAGTGTTGCTTTTGTATTGTGGGCAATGAAACCTGACAATTTTCGCAATGAGAAGAATAAAATCAACTCTTGGCTGAATGGAATTTCCTTTCAAGATTTTTATAATGCAAAATCCCTCATATTAGTTGACCTTTCTAATGACAATATATTTATTTCAAAGCGAGAAAACGAGCAACAGCTTCCTGCCAGCTTAGCCAAATTATTTGTCATTGAATACGCAGCAACACTTGCGGATTTAGATAGTATTGTTCCTGCAAATTATGAAGCAATCCAATTAACTAAACCTGGTTCATCTGTTGCGAATATAGACGCGAAAAAATATTTTCTCCACAATTTGTTTGCTGCCATGTTGGTTCCATCTGGAAATGACGCTGCTTATGTAGTCGCGGATTATTGTGGTTCTATTCTTTCACCACAAGCTAAGAATAGTCAAGAACGTATTAATGTTTTTATGGAACATCTAAATAATTACTTACAAAATCAAGGGTATGAAAACACAATTTTATATGACCCAAGCGGATATGATGTCAATGCTCTCACTACCGTTTCAGACCTAAAATCAGTATCTACTCACCTTTTAGAGAAGCAATGGTTTAGAGATATTGTTTCAAAGAGTAATTATACAGCTACTTTACCTGACGGAAGTACGCAGACATGGAGGAATACTAATACTTTTCTTGACCAAACATCAGAATATTACAATGAAAATGTTAAAGGTATCAAGACAGGTTCCTTATCTAATGACTATAATTTAGTTGTTCTTTATCAACAACATGGAAAGGAATTTTTAATATGTAGTTTAGGCTCTCAATCGGATTCTTCAAGATATGATGATGTGAATTATATTCTTAAAACAATAGATGAATCTGACTATTTAACTAAATGATTTCATCTGCCGGACGACGGCAAAAGAAAAAAAGCCGTCGCAGAGCAGACACAA
>USSR01000464.1 GCA_900557355.1 uncultured Bacteroides sp. | reverse complement strand
AGAATGACCCAGTCGGGGAGTTCATTACTAAAATTGATACAAAATAATAATATGCCTATTTTAGATTTGTTGGTTCGAGAATCCATACAGAATAGTCTAGATGCAAAAAATGATACAGACCCATATGTGACTGTAGATTTTTTTACAGGAGAATTTAATAAAATATCTTTAAATAAGGAATTAGAGGGCATAACAGAAACTTTAAATAGAAAATATTGGAAAGACACGTACAAATTCATAGCAGTACGTGATTCAAATACTGTTGGACTGACAGGCAAGCTGCATTATGATGAAGTAACAGATAACCAGTATGGAAATTTATTAAAGTTGATTTATGAAATAAGTAAACCACAGGAAGCAGAAGGTGCAGGTGGTTCATGGGGACTTGGTAAAACTGTATATTTCAGAGTTGGAATAGGACTGGTTGTTTATTATAGCAGAATACTGAATGAAGAAGGAATATATGAGTCGCGATTAGCAGCTTCACTGGTGGAAAATGAAATGAATGCTGACTCACTTATTCCTGCTTTGCCGGGAAAATCAAAGCGAGGTATAGCATGGTGGGGACAGGAAATCGGCAGCAACAAAACAAAACCTATTACAGATGAAAAGTATATTGAAAAAATTTTAAATATATTTAGAATCGAACCATATGAAGGTGATTTAACAGGAACCACAATAATCATTCCTTATATTGATGAACAGATGTTACTTGAAAATAATCAGATAGAATATAAAGATAGTGAAGATAATAGAATACGTCCTTTTTGGAGATGCAGTATTGAAGATTATCTTCGAATCTCTATACAAAGATGGTATGCTCCGAGATTAAACAATGAAAAATATCCATATGGGAAATTTCTACGCGCACGAATCAATAAAAAAGGAATTGGTTTAGACAATATGGAACCTGCATTTCAGATTGTACAAGCACTTTACAATAGGGCTGTGTCAGAAGAGGCTGGGAATGATATTTTGGCACAAGACGGCGTGGAGTGTAAATCAGAAGACATTCTTTTGCGTAAGGTATTGGAAACAACAAAGGCTGGTACGATTGCGTATACGAAAGTTCCACGTAAAATATTGAAAACAGGATATCCAGATAACAAACCAGAGCCGTACATGTATTTTAATTGTGAAATAAAGGATAAAGAAAAGAATAAACCTGTTTTATTTTTTACTCGTAAACCAGGGATGATTGTATCATATGAGGATGTGGGAAACTGGGTTGATGGAATAAGTGCTTCTAGTAAAGATGAATTTATTTTTGCTATTTTTGTGCTAAACTCAGAAAATAAACTTACTAATACAAGAGAGCCATATAGTCTTGAGGAATATGTAAGAAAAAGTGAGATGGCCGATCATACTTCTTGGGGAGACTTTAGTATGGGTAATAATAACCCGAGAATTGTGTCAAAGGTACAAGCGAAGATTAATAGTAAAATTTCTAAGGAATTTTTTGTAGAGGAAGAAGATACAACTAGCAGATTAAACTCTGGTCTTGGAAAAATGTTTGGAGATTTGTTATTACCACCTGAAAATTTTGGTAAAAAGCCAAGTGGCGGAACAAGTGGTGGACAAGGCGGAAGTGGACACACCGAAACACATAAAAATGTTGTTTTTGGTTATGAATCATCAAAAACAAAATATTTTGCGAATGGGATGACGGTTAAGTTAACAATCAAATCGCGAAGAAAGATTTTGGCTACAGGGATTAATTTGGCAATAGATTCTGAGACAGGTGCAATTAAACCTAAAGACTGGGAAGAAAAAATGGGATTATCCATGCCGTTTGAGATAGTTTCTGCAGATATTGTTGTTACAAAAGTAGATAAACTTAAAACAAATTTAAAAATGGCAGTAGATAGCAGTAATGAAAGTTCTGGAATAAGTGACATTTCTTGTGAATTACTTAAAACGAAAAATGGTGCTGGTTATGGTATACATGTAAGGTCAGATGCTGAGCATTTGATAGAAATGGAACTTGATATTACTTTGCAGTTGAATAGAAAAGATATTAAACCATTGTTTAATGTTGAAAAGAATGAAGGTGATAAATAATGGCAGCGAATATTTCACTTTTTCCGGTAATAACGGATGATTTGTTAGGTAAAACTAGATTCCAGGCATCACCATATCAGCTTTATTATGTAAGAGATGATCAGGAATATGTATTGCGTACGGAAGAAGTTGATAGCAGTACTATAGTTCATAAAGTGATCGATGATGAGGGAATATGGTCTCCGGATGATTATCAGTTATGTATTGGAAGAAAGTATTCAATTCGTACATATCAGTGTTTGTTTGGACCAAACGGAATAGCATGTAATAATGCAAAACTGGGAATAGCATTAATGTGGACATCCCCTGATTCAAAGCAAAGAGGTGTTATTCCGATTGGAGAGATAGAAAATTCCCAAAGAGATTTGGAATTTGAGTTAAATTATGAATTCTCAGAAGCTCAATTAAGAGGAAGTGTGGAATTTTCGACAATTATTTATTTGAAAGAAGCAGGCACTCCGCTTTGGGGAGAGGAACATCTGGCTAATCAATATGGATGTATTTTAGGAGAGTTAGATAATAAATTTGTAATAAGGCTAGATGGAAATGGCTCAGTATTTCCTATGTATGAAATACATGAACCGGGTCAGCCATTGTGGTATGTAAAATGTGATTGGATAGATCCAACATATGACCTGTTTTCAGACAGTGTTTCTATATACATAAATACTGCACACAAAAATTACAAGTATTTAGATAAAACGAAAAGAACATTTGATGAGCAACTTTTAAAGGAAATAATGGCAAGTGCACTAGGTGTTATTGTTACAAAATTAAAAGAACAGGAAGATTATTGGGATGCAACTACTTCTGGTGAGGATTTGCAAAATGGTAGTGTGTCAGAAGCTATCCACTATTTCATTGATACATTGGAGTGGGATGTTTCTGGACCGGAGGCAATGTCATTGTCTATAAGAAAATTTTTTGATCAAAGGATATAGAAAGTATGATTATTAAAACATTAAATCGTTCGGAGGCTCAGAATGCAATGAAAGAATGGGTTTTGAATTATCCTTCATTGCCGGAAGTCGAGGGAGATTATTTGAAGATACGTAAAGATATACAAGAGTTTAATCAAAAGGTGAGAAGTGAGTGCCCGGATAGTATAGCAAAAAAAGATTACTACATAGATGCTCACATTGGAATTTTGTTGTACGATTATTTGTGGCGTGTGCCGGGATTTAACCTTAGAGCTGCAGCTAATGACGATTTTTGGAGATATCTTTCGATAAAGGTTATACCAGATGTCGTTGCTGAAAGATGGGGATATGATAATGAGAGTCATTATTGGAGCAAACCTGCAAGAATATGGCTTAGATCAATTTGGTGGTACGTACATTTGTCGTGGCAGGGAGATATGCAGACAACTGCCAAAGTATTGGAGACTCCATGTTTTACAACCGACAGTATATTGAATTTAGAGGAAAGAACAGGACGTAAGGGAACGTTTATAAATGTATATAGATACATTATGTATTACTATAGTCATATACCGCAACAGGTTCTTGATGAATACAATAAGAACCATGAAACGCAGCAGGATGATTTATTCAGAATTGTAATGAAATTGAATACTGCTAAAGTGATGGTTGTGGATCCGGCATTATATTTGGGTGGCGAAAAAGAATATGTACGCTCTTTATTTATGGATTCGGGGGTGCGTGTGTAATGTTACCTAAAATTATTGATCTGTTTTCAGGGTGTGGTGGATTGGCACTCGGATTTGAAAAAGCGGGTTTTGATATTGTGGCAGGAATTGAATTGATGCCAGAAGCATGTAAAACCATTTCTTACAATCTTTCCTGGCGCTATGGAAAAAAAGAAACACATATATGCGGAGATATAACAGAAATAGAAGCAAGTGTGTTTAAAAATAGTTTTGGAGATGAAGGGTGTATTGTTATAGGAGGACCGCCATGCCAGGCGTATTCTATGGCAGGTCGCGGGAAACTTAGATCACTCGGTGAAGATAGAGTAAATATAAAAGATGCAAGAGGATATCTGTATCAGGATTTTTTGAGATTTGTATTCGAATTGGAAGCAAGAGCTGTTGTGATGGAGAATGTTCCGGAATCAACAAATTTTGGCGGTAAAAATATACCAGAAATAGTATGTACTGAGTTAACTAAAAAAGGTTATAAGGCATATTGGACAATACTTAATTCTGCCGACTATGGTGTTCCACAGGTAAGAGAGAGAGTTTTTGTTGTAGCAATCAAGGGGGATGAAGGAAAAGAGATAAAACTACCAAATCCAACACATCGAAATGAGGTTGATGTATTGACTCAGCATCAAAAACGATTTGAGGGATATAAGCAATGTCAATTTTTTGTGGAACCCAATGGAACAACAGATGAATTAAAACCATGGGTTACTGTAGGAGATGCTTTTTCAGATTTACCAGAAGTATTTCCGACAGCAGACTCAAAATACAAATTGGTGTCATTAAATATTGAGTATCCATATAAAACGGAAGCACAGAATGAATATCAAAAAATAATGAGAACCTGGTATGGTAAAGAGGGATTTGGTGTTTCGGCAAATGCATTCAGAAGGAATACCAGAGATTTCCCGATCTTTGAGAGAATGCAACAAGGAGATAATTATATTGCGGCGACAAAGATAGCAGAAGAGCTATTCTATGAAGAGGCAAAACTTTTTGGGTATGAGAAGGATAGTGAGGAATACATTAGTCTCTATAATAAAATGGTTCCGCAATATGATAAAGAAAAATTTGAGAATAAATGGAAAAAACTTGATGTAACAAAACCATCTCATACATTAGTAGCACATTTGGGAAAGGATACATATAGTCATATTCATCCAATTGAACCAAGAGGAATTACCGTAAGGGAGGCTGCAAGGTTACAATCTTTTCCAGATGATTTTTTCTTTGATTGTTCTATGGGCGATGCATTTAAGCAAATTGGAAATGCTGTACCGCCGCTATTGGCGTATGGAGTTGCAAAAACAGTGTTGAATACTTTTGAGGAGGAATAGGCTATGGGAATACTGGAGGAAATTAGAGAGTATTTCGCATCGACGCAAAATGGTGCAAGAGAAATTAAAACGTTACCAAAAGAATACTCAGCAATGGTTATCCGTGATAATGAAGGATATGGTGTTGCTATTGAATTTGATGATATCAGAGATATTTCAGAAAAATTTGCCAATAGCAGATTGTTTTCCAGAACTCTTGCGATTGGTGGGATAGAAAAAAAGTATCTTATTCTAAGTTGTATGTTGGATAGTTTACGATATGAATTTGCTACGGTCTGTGCGCAGTTTGTAGAGCCAGGAATTGACGGAATGGATAGAAAAAATCTTATGTCTGAACCATTGGAATGGTGGAAAAAGTGGCGTGAGTTAATGGGAAATACCATTTCTAATAAGGAAGCCTACAGTGTAATTGCAGAAATGATGGTTTTAGATGATTTATACACTCAGGATAATACTGTGGAATGGACAGCTGTTAATTCTGGGAGCCACGATATAGAGGGAAACGAGAGCAGCTATGAAGTTAAGTCAACAGTAAAACGTTATGGTGCTACTATTACTATATCTGGACAGCATCAGCTCCAAAGTTTAAAAAGGTTACAGCTATATTTCTGTAGATTAGAACAGTCAAGAACAGGAATATCTATAAAT